>QHXL01000686.1:2081-4136 GCA_003222935.1 Acidobacteriota bacterium | reverse complement strand
ACTCGATGAAGCGATTGGCTTTCGCAACGGTGAGGAGATCGACCTGGTTTTACTCGACGAGGCGTTAACAACTCTCGCGAGCTTCGACCCGCGTCAAAGTCAGATTGTCGAACTGAGGTTCTTTGGCGGTTTGACGGTCAAGGAAGTCGCCACCGTACTCGACATGTCGACAGCAACAGTCGAGCGCGAGTGGCGAACTGCCAAAGCCTGGCTACACGATCAGCTGAACAATAAATAAAGCTCTGTGCTGCTCTGCGTCTCAGTGACTCTGTGGTGAAACTCGCGTGCGTCGAATGTAACCACAGAATCACAGGGACACAGAGCAGCTCAGAGAAGACAAAATATGATGGCTGAAGCGATTTCTCCCGAACGCTGGCAAAAAGTAAAGCATCTCTTCCATTCGGCCGTTGTTCTCGAAGGCGAACAACGAAACGCCTTTCTCGCGGAAAACTGTCGCGAGGATCAACAGCTCATGGACTTGGTCGAACGCATGATCGCCTCCGACGAGGTTTCGTCGTCGTTTCTTGAAGCCCCGCCTGTTGAATCTTTCCTTTCAGCGCTTGAACAAAACACACCCGATACACTCGCCGGAAAACGTGTCGGTCCCTATCGGATCGTTGAAGAGCTGGGGCGCGGTGGAATGGGCTCAGTCTACCTGGCTCGCCGAGAAGACGAATTTGAAAAAGTAGTCGCCCTCAAGATCATCAAGCGCGGCATGGACACCGACGACATGTTGCGACGGTTCCGAAATGAAACTTCGTCATGGAACACGTCGACGGTATCTGTATCGACGACTATTGCGACAAGCATCAACTCACCATCAACGATCGACTCAAACTCTTCCGACAGGTGTGCACCGCAGTCAACTACGCTCACCAGCGACTCGCAATTCATCGCGACATCAAACCCTCGAACATTCTCGTCACCGGAGATGGAACTCCAAAATTGCTCGACTTCGGAATAGCAAAACTTCTCATTCCCAACTCGACAGGCGCAGAAACGCTGACCGGAATGCAACTCATGACTCCCGAATACGCGAGT
Source organism: Acidobacteriota bacterium (assembly GCA_003222935.1). Lineage (GTDB taxonomy): Bacteria > Acidobacteriota > Blastocatellia > Pyrinomonadales > Pyrinomonadaceae > PSRF01. The sequence goes on along the minus strand of QHXL01000686.1, from coordinate 3,095 downwards.
CCTGAACAAGCGCGGGGTGACAGCACGATCACGACGGCCAGTGACATCTACAGTCTTGGGGTTGTTCTGTTTGAGTTGTTAACCGGCGAGAGTCCTTACAAATTTCGGGTTCGTAGAGCAGATGAAGTCGCGCGGGTAATCTGTGAGACCGAGCCGGAACGACCGAGCCGGATAAATAACCCTACAACGACGCTCGTGCTTAACAACCGACAGCTGCGCGGAGACATCGACAATATTCTCTTGATGGCGTTGCGCAAGGATCCCGCACGTCGCTACAGTTCTGTCGAACAGTTTTCCGAAGACATTCGTCGCCATCTTGAAGGTCTTCCGGTTATCGCCCGTGCCGACACGCTGCGATATCGAACGAGCAAGTTTATAACCCGACATCGTGCGGCTTCCATCGCGGCGTTACTCTTCGCAGCAACTTTAATCGCAGGCGTTGCAGCTACACTCTACCAGGCGCGCGAAGCAAACCGAGAAAGAGCGTTAGCCGAAAGACGTTTCAGTGAAGTCAGGCAGCTGGCGAATTCAGTGGTGTTCAAATACCACGATGCGATTGCCGCCTTGCCCGGCTCAACTCAGGTGCGAGAGATGCTCGTCAAGGATGCGCTTCAATATCTCGATAATCTGGCAAAAGAGTCGGCGGGTGACCGCTCGCTGCAACGCGAACTAGCGCTCGCCTATCTGAAAGTGGGCAATGTTCAGGGCAGAATCTACGAGGCAAACCTGGGTGATGTAAAAGGCGCCATCACAAGTTATCGCAAGGCGCTTGTTTTGTTTGAAGCATTGGCGGAAGACAAGTCTGACATTCAAGCTCAAATCGACTTACGTGATGCGTATCTGACACTCGCTCTGACTACTGCGAATGGTGGCGACCCCGACGCCGCTCTATTTATAGATAAGGCAATAAAACTAAGCGAACAACTCGCGGCGACAACTCCAAATGATTCCACCAGCCAACTGATGCTGGCGCGCAGTTATGTCTTGCGAATAGATACGAGGCCGATTCCAATT
>QHXL01000686.1:539-2072 GCA_003222935.1 Acidobacteriota bacterium | reverse complement strand
TACAAAAAGCGCTCGGCGTAGTTGAGCCTATCGTCCAGAGAGAGCCCGCAAATACCGAAGCGCTCAGATCACTCGGCGTAATCCATCAACGCATTGGCGACCAATCGTTGCGCGCCGCGAAGGTTGCCGGAACTGGCAACTCGGAAGCGGTAGTTCTCTTAAAGCAAGCGGTCGAGCATCATCGTTTATCTGGAGAAGCAGTCGCACGACTTCAACAGCTCGAACCGAAAAACAATAGTTACCGGCGACTCGTTGCAATTGCAGCAAACAATTTCGGCGAAGCGCTACTAGAATCCGGCGACACGCGAGGTGGAGTTCTGGAAATCCGAAAAGCACTTTCTTACTTCGCCGAGAACGCGCGTACTGATCCCGCAAACCTCAACGCCAAGTACGAACACGCACTTTCACTTCAGACATACATCCGGGCGCTACTAAAGGACGGCCAGGTAGCCGAAGGTAAAAAGCAATACGCTGAAGTGGCGCTGCTAACCGAAGACTTGATCAAGAAAGATTCTCAGAATCGCGAGTACATCAACTCGGCAGTTACTCTTCACCGTACGGCGAAAACTTATCTTGAAAAGCTTATTGCCATGTCGCCTCGCAGCAAGGACCAACATGATGCACGATCGGACGAGAAGTTTGGCGATTATTACGCAGCCGTAGCGGAACGTGGAAAAATCTCAACGCAGAAACGGCATGAAAACTGGCTTGAAGCTCGAAAGTTTTATCAGGCTGTAATAGATCTCAATCCATCAGCAGCTCGTCGAGATGAGCTTGCACACAAACTGGCGAAGTGCGACAAAGCGTTGGCGGCAAAACAATGATGTCTAAATTGATTCGCACATTAATGGCGGTCGCATTAACGAGTTCGGTTTTTCTCGGGACTGCACAATCACAGCAAACATTGCGTTGGGGAGCGGATCCCAGCGGTGGCGCTCCGTACGTTTACATTGATCCTGCCAACCCTGATAGCTACATTGGCTATGAAAAAGAGATGGTCGAAGCGCTGGCGGCGGCGATGGGTCGCAAGGCTGAGTTCGTACCAAGCGATTGGGAAACGTTAGTCTCCGCTCTCCAGCGCAAATCGTTCGATGTGATCGTTAATGGTCTGGAGCCAACCGGAGATCGAGCCCAACAGATCGCCTTCAGTAATCCCTACTACATTTTTCAACTCCAACTAACTGTTAGACGTGATGACGATCGGATTAAAACGTTAGCCGATTGCAAGGCCCGGACGGTCGGCACACTCGGCAACACTGCAGCGTCGCGGCAGTTGGAACAGGAGAACATTCCCTATAGAAGTTACCAGGATCCGATTGGTGCTTATCGCGATCTTGAGTTGAAACGGATCGACGCCGTTGTGATGGATGTTCCCGCCGAGGCTTTCTACGCGCGTAAAAACGGAAAGCTCAAACCCGCTGGCCCACCGTTTTTTAGCGGCTTTTATGTTATTGGCTTAAGAAAAGGCGACGACGCGCTCAAAGCAGAAGTCGACAAAGGAATAGAAACGATAATTGCTGACGGCACTCTCGA
>QHXL01000686.1:0-506 GCA_003222935.1 Acidobacteriota bacterium | reverse complement strand
ACAACTCGGTACGGACGAAAACGCCCTCAACGACCCAGGTTGAGATGACAAACAGTTCATTCAACTGGCGCGAAGCTCTCTGGCGATTGACCAAGGCCGCAGTGGTCACAGTTCTCATCGCGCTGGGATCGATGGTCATCGCGGTCGTCCTCGGGTTACCTATCGCCGTAGGTCAATGGCGTGGTCCACGTTGGGTAAGAATGATTTGTACTCTTTACGTTGAGTTTTTCCGCGGTACCCCGGTGCTGGTTCAACTTCTCTTTCTTTATTTCGGTCTTCCAGTAATCGGGATCGCAATGCCGGGATGGTTAACTGCACTTGTAGGACTCGGTCTTAACTATGCGGCTTATGAATCTCAAGTCTATCGCGCGGCTCTGGAAGCGATTCCCAAAGGTCAATGGGAAGCTTCCTATTCACTCGGCATGAGCCCACTGTTGGCGTTCCGCCGGATTATTTTGCCGCAGGCTTTTCGAATCGCACTGCCACCAATGACGAACGATTTCGTA
>QHXL01000293.1:8453-11743 GCA_003222935.1 Acidobacteriota bacterium | reverse complement strand
CATCGCCGGTGCGCAAGGTGATATCACCAGTCACGCCTTCAAGCTTCAACGAACCGTCGTCTGATGAAACATGTATTGCGGAATGACGCGGCACCCAAACTTCAAGATTAGCGCTACCCGTCCGCTCGCTATCCGACATCGCAAGCACCGAAACTGACGAACCCTGTTGCTCAGTTTGTATACCGATACGACGCAGCTCGTCATCCAGGTTAGCGAACTTGGTTGCGGTGTACATTACTTCAGACTTGTCCCAACCATGTACTGTGATGTTGCCGTCGAAGGTAGCTAAGTTGACTCGCGGTGAGCCACTGACAACGAACGATTTCGACTCTTGCGAACTCATTCGATTGTCACCGGATCCGTCACCAGTACCACTTCCCATTCCCCGACCACGGCCGGCCGTGACGACGCGAACCTGTTCGCGAATCTGCCGATGATTCTCACGCTGTATTTCACGTTGTGCCTGTTGAATTTCTCGCTGGGCATCACGAAGGGCAATATCAACCTGGCGCTGTGCTTCACGTTGAGCGTCACGCGCAATTCTCACGGAGTTGACTCGCACAGCTTCCGACGCTTCAATCGCCGTCGCAGTCGCTGTTGCCTGTTCTACCTGCCGGGCAACGTCCTGCTCCAATCGCGCGTACTCATCTTTCTCTTTTTCGATGGCCATGGAAGTAGCTGGATTGAGCGTTCGTCCATCCTGCGCGTGGTTGATGGTTATTGAACCGTTCACATTTCCAAGTTTGATACGTGCGCCGCCGTTGCCAATCTGACCGTCGAGGTTGTGCCCGACATACTCACCGTGACGGACGCGCATCCCAAAGTCGTTTTGAATACCACCGTGTACCGTGCCCGCACGGACTGAAGCATTTGAGTCTGACGGAATTACGATTGTAAGACTGCCGTTTACCGACCCCAGACTGACTGGCCTGACTTCACTCAATTGGGTGAATGTCGCTTGCAGTGGTCCATTGATGGTTGAAAGCTTGACGTCGCCCAGCAGTCCCCGTGCAGTCACTGGTCCATTTACTGACGAAGCTTTAACGCTGCCCTCGACTCCATCTATATCCAGTGAACCATTAACCAACTCGATCGACTCAAGCGCCGCCTTACGAGGAATGGTCAGGCTGTACTCGACACTTGCCGGGTTGTCATAGCGATCGCCACGCCCGCTTTTGAACGTTTGATTCCAGTCGGGATACTCGGTTTTGATTCGAATATTGTCTTCGCTCGACTCGACTTGAATCTTGGCTTCACCAAGTCGTTCCGCGCGATAGGCTTTTTTGATTGCATCAAGTTGTACGGCCGCTCGATCCCAAACTTTAATCTGAACGCCGCCATTAATGTTTTCTAAGCTGACTCTGCCGGTACTCGATAGCGGATAGGTTTGATGAAACTCTTCGCGAACTTCTTCACCAGGGTCACCTGCCAGCTCAACGCCGGAATTGGTACAAGGAGGGACTGCCGGAATAGGTCTAAGATCCTGGGTCATCACGGTGGCGCCAACGGCAGGGCCCGTCCCATTGCTGGCTAGTGCCGCGCCAATCAAGATCGTTGTAATCAGGGCTTTTCTCAACATTTGCTTTTTCTCTCGACTCTTCAAAATCAAAGTTTCTTAAAGTGAATTCCCGGCACTTCGTAAATTGATACTACCGTTAAGTGTTCGCAGCATTAGTTCACGTCCACCCGCTCCGATTGTGCCTTTCACCGACTTGTGACCATTCAGTGTTGTCACATTCAAGGGAAAGTCAGAATTGATTCCACCATTCAACGTCTGCGCATCGACTGATGCACTGAGATTCGCCGGAAGGCTCAAGTTGATCTCGCCGTTAATAGTTTTGAACGAAAGTCCGCTGGGCCAATTGGCGTCGCGCATGCTGGCGCTGATTTGGCCGTTAATGGTCGACGCCTCGCAGTAGCCCGTGGTGGAAATCTTAATACTACCGTTGATTGTACTGGTATTGACGTTGCCCGTCAGCGCGGTTGCGCTAACGTCCCCGTTAATAGTGCGGCCGATAAATCCGACTCGCTGCGGTACGCTAACCTTGAAGTCAACGCGGACATCATTGTTCCTGACAGAGTTTGAGCGTCTACTTCCTTTTTCACCATCGCCCCGTCCACAATCGGCCGGGTACTCACCATCTTCATTCGGATACAAGGCACAGATTGTCACGCCCCCCGCGTGTTGTACCACCTTCAGCTGGACCAAACTCACATCGGTGCGACGAGATCGCTTAAGCGCAATCACTTGCACCTCAGAACCACTTGTAGGCTCGGCAACAATTTCACCATTGATACCAGCGACTTCTATTGCCAACCCTGGAGCGACGTTTCCACTCCAGCGAAATTCATCCGAGTGATTGTCGTTTTGGGCAATTCTTGTTTCCTCGCACGCGGTCGCAATAAAGGACGCACTGGCGGTGGGGACGACAACATCTGACCAGGCCGCGATCAAATGACCCGCTTCCCGTGTTATCGACTTAAGCTGGTTCAATTCATGCAGCGCACTCGAGAACGCGGCCAAACCTACGATGACTAACAGGATCCGGTATGACTTTCGTTCGTTCGTTTTGCTTCCGTGATTGTTGTTCATTGCCGCAAACCTCTTTTTTTTAGGGCCAAGAGCAGCTGGTCTGTTCTTCTAGCTTCCAACTACCCTCAGCCCTTCTGCGTTGCTCTATTGTCAGAACACCAGCCCATAGGGGGTTGTGGCAACAAATTTCCGTGAAAGTTAAGCTACTTGGGATGAGCCGTTAAAAGGAAGAACTGCGTGGGCGATATAAGTTAGATCTTCTTAAGACGAAGAGTTCCGCCGAAGGATGAAAGTGAGATTGTTGCGTCGCCCGAGCCGTAAGTCGCTGTGAATCTGCGAAAGGGATTCACTATGACCGGTTTTATAACAACCATCGGCGCGATGATGGGACCGGTCTTTGGTGGTTGTGGAGTTTTTGGAGAAGGAGTCCTGGGTACTTCCATCGGGGTTTTGGGAGTGGGAGTAGCGGGAGGTTCAGGCATGTACTTCAGCGCAAAGTCGGAAATGATGTCGCTCTTGTCCGACACTCTCGCGTTCAAAGTAAAAGACACATCGTGAGGCATTACTAAAACGACATCTCCTCCCATTGTAGTAAAGCCGTAATATCCTGATCGAGAAAGCGCTCCACTCATCGTAACGTTGCCATTGACCGTCTTAGCGATGACCTTGGTGTTAGTTACACGATCCAGTTGAATATCTCCGCTGACGGTGCCGACCTCGAAAGTGTCATCGGCGCCGAGTGGCTGAACATTAAAAA
>QHXL01000293.1:0-8296 GCA_003222935.1 Acidobacteriota bacterium | reverse complement strand
CCGTTGAATCTTTTAGCGAAATACTTCCGCCAACACTCCCGGCTTCAACAAACTTGCCGGCACGCTCGATCACGATGTCGCCATTTTGGGAACCAGCGTATGCCCCGGCAACTCCCATTATGTAGATATCACCATCTCGCGTTTGAACCTGAACAGTTGCACCCAGGGGCACCTCCATTTCCACGTCTGCCAATGCCTGACAGTCGCCCTTGGATCGCATTTTGTCGAACACCATCACATCGACTCTGGCTGGAGGTGTCGAAGGATCTTTCGACTTGTCGACCCGACGAAATTCGATCTGGGCTGCGTCCGTAGATCGCACCCGAACTTCATTTTTATCCCAACCATGCACAGTCAGTTGTCCTGACATCACGCAAAGTGTGATTGAAGGTTGAGAAGTGACGGGAGTGGAGCGTTCGATCTTTTCGCCAGACTTGGCGTCGGACTCATCGTGGAGATTAATTGCTTTGTTAGAACCTGCGAGGGAGATGATGATGGCAAACACTGCAGGGACGAGCGAAAACTTCATTGTCAACTTAGAAACCGGCCCTTTCAGTGACTGCGATTGTAAACTCGCGCATCCGCAATCGTATTCAACAGATCAACCTTGCTTTGATAAGCAGCAAACATAAAGTCAGCGGCGTCTGGATCACCAGGATTCTTCTTGGCCGCGTTACGTGTCGCCGCAATAGCACGATCGACGACTGCGAGGTTGCGTTCATACTCAACCTGGAGCGCCGGGCGCATATCTTTCTTGCCTTCCGAATCGTGGTATCCAACTTGGCGATAGTCTGGAGATAAGCGCGTTCGCCTGGAAGAAGTTTCACAGGAGCAGCAGCAGCAGCAGCAGAGTTGTTAGCAACTGGTGTTGTGACCACTGGACGACGCTGGGGTTTTACCGTTCTTACAACTGTTCCCACTGGAACCGGGGTTTCAATTGCCTTTGGTTGAACCGACGCAACTTCTTGATTTACTGGTTTAGCCGGTTGCGTAACCTCTGCCGTTTCCGGCGCCGGAGCATTGCCACGCAACTTCACCAATCCAAAGATCACTCCGAAAACCAGCAGCATCATTAAAGCGGCATAACCCAAAGTACGTTGCGGAGCTAATGTAAAGAGACTTGAAAGTGAACTGAAGAAACCGGAAATTGAAGTTGGTTGCTGAGCAACTGGACGAACGACTTGAATACCAGACACAGCCGCATCGATTCGTCGACGCAAACGATCGGTAGGCACAGGCTCACTGAGTTCTAACGCAAAAGCTTCACTCAACAGCGCATTCTCTTCTTCCAGTTCGCGCGCTGCCGCTGAACAAGTTGCGCATGAAGCCAGGTGCGATGTCGCACTTTCCATCAATGAACTGGAAAGCTCGCCATCGAAATAGCTCTGGAGCATTCCCTCATCCAAACACTGTCTCATCGTTTGCCTCCGATTTTACCGTACACCCTCGCAAACTCTTTACGGCCGCGCGCCACCAAACTTCCTACATTCGTCTCTTTCAGTGACAAACTGGTGGCTATCTCCTTGTAGGAGAGTCCCTGTTGCTTTAGAAGCAGACAGCTCCTCATAGGTTCTTTTATTTTGTCTAAAGCCCGGCGCGCCTCTTCAATTGCAACCTGGCGCTCATATTCCTCTTCCGGTGCTTCGACAAAACCGCTGCCGAAATCTGTGCTCTCTCTGTGGTATTCATGATCGCGAATCATCGAACGGGTCGATCCCCGAACAGTGTTTCGCGCCACGTTGAGAGTCACACGTAAAAGCCACGCACGTAGCAATTCCTCACCCGGCGTAGCATCGAGATTGCGATATAGGCGTAAAAATACTTCCTGCGTCACGTCTTCGGCCAGGGCAGAGTCGCGCACGACCGCCCTAGCGGTTCGAAAAACCGCGCGGTGATGGAGGGTAAACGCTTCGTCGAAACTAAGCGGCGTAACCGCATCAGTCCCGAGTTCGTTAGGCATGGACTCGATCAAAGCTCTAGCTTGTCCGTTCATCAATCACCGCTCTCTCAACAGTGCAAACACCACAAGTTAACGACTTGTGACAACTTTTTATGGTTGTCGCCGAGCCAAAAACTTGTGCGCTACAGCTTTATGGCCGTTTATTGTAGTCTGAATCGCTGTTTGCACCAATATTCGAAACAGAAACAGTCCGAATACTTCGAGCGGTAACTTTTAGTTAGTGCCGCAAAACGGCTCGATGTTTCGTTGAACGTGGATTTATTTACTAAAGTTCGATCACGAGGGCAGAGTTGACTGCAGAAAAAGTGGAAATTACTGAGGACGCGCTGCAAGACAGTCCCTTCATGAAGGCTTGCCGCCGTGAGGCAGTGCCTTACACACCCATCTGGTTAATGCGACAGGCGGGTAGATACATGCCGGAGTACCGCGAAGTCCGCGGAAAAACGACTTTCCTTGAACTTTGCAAGACGCCAGCACTCGCAGCCGAAGTGACCGTAACTGCAGCTGAACGACTGGGGGTCGATGCGGCCATAATTTTTGCCGACATACTCCTGATTCTCGAACCAATGGGCTTGCAACTCGAATTTGCCCAGGGGGGAGGCCCCGTGATTCACAACCCGGTTCGCAGCAGTCTGGACGTTAATCACTTATTGGAAGTCGAGGATGTGGGTGCGTTGGAGTTTGTGTTTGAGGCCATTCGCTTAACCCGACAACAACTCAGACCAAATATTCCGCTGATCGGCTTTTCAGGAGCCCCATTCACGCTGGCAGCCTATATGACCGAAGGCGGCGGCTCGAAAAACTACATCCACACTAAGAAATTGATGTATGAAGACCCGCAGGCCTGGCACGCGATGCTTTCGTTAATTTCACGTGGCCTGGTGAAGTATTTGAATGCTCAAGTGGAGGCCGGAGCACAGGCGCTGCAATTGTTCGATTCGTGGATCGGATGCTTGGGTCCTGAAGATTATAGAGAGTTTGTGCTGCCGCACACACGTGAAGTGATCCAGGGAATTAAGAGTGGAGTGCCCGTGATTCATTTCGGAACTGGAACCGCAACCTTGCTGGAATTATTAAGTGAAGCCGGTGGCGATGTGATTGGTCTCGACTGGCGAGCGCCCCTGTTGGATTGAACAGGTCGATCATGGGAAACCTCGATCCTGTTGTTCTGTTTTCAACGCCTGCGGTTATTCGTACGCACGTCAAACGCATCCTTGATGAGGCTGCTGGACGCCCTGGTCATATCTTCAACCTGGGCCACGGAATTCTCCCTGAGACACCTGTTGAAAATGTGATTGCTCTAGTCGATATGGTCCACGAACTAAGCGCCAAATGATTTCAGATTTCAAATTTGACGATTTCAGATTGAAAAACTTTCCGAAGTCTTATGCTCTCCTTTAATCTGCAATCTGAAATCTGCAATCTGAAATCTGCAATCTGAAATTGAAATGGCTTCCTACGACGCAATTATCATTGTTTCCTTCGGTGGGCCAGAGGGAATGGACGACGTACTTCCCTTCCTCGAGAATGTTTTGCGCGGCCGCAACGTTCCACGCGAAAGATTGCAGCAAGTCGCTCAGCACTATGAGATGTTCGGCGGCGTAAGTCCTATCAACCAGCAAAATCGTGATCTCATAGAGGCGCTTAAGGTAGAACTCGCAGCGCACGGACCAGGCCTTCCGATCTACTGGGGCAATCGCAACTGGCATCCACTCCTGGAAGATACAATTCAGCAGATGGCAAACGACGGAATAAGACACGGGTTAGCGTTTGTCACCTCTATTCAAGTTGCCGTCAGTATCGGCAGAACATAACTGACGCACAGGCTGCAGTAGGTTCGCTTGCGCCTTCGATCGACAAGCTGCGAGCTTTTTACAATCATCCGTTGTTTATTGAAGCCAACGTTGAACAGATAAGAGTTGCACTTTCACACGTGGGGCAAAGATCAGTGGTCAACCTGGTTTTCACAGCTCACAGTATCCCCACGTCGATGGCTGACAATTGCGAATACGTGGCCCAGTTAAATGAAACCGGAAGATTAGTTGCTGAGCAGCTTGGTCTCACAAACTGGCAATTCGCTTATCAAAGCCGAAGCGGACCACCAACGCAGCCCTGGCTTGGACCAGACATTTGCGACCATCTTCGAGAACTGCGAACCAACGGTGTAACGGATGTCGTTGTGGCGCCAATTGGCTTCGTGTCGGATCACATGGAAGTAATCTACGATCTCGACTTTGAGGCACAGAACGTTGCTAAAGACATTGGGATCAACATGGTAAGGGCGTCGACAGCGGGCACGCATCCGGCGTTTGTGAAGATGATTCGCGAATTGATTCTGGAAAAAACTGCAGACGCGAAGCCGCGAGCACTCGGTTCTCGAGGTCCTCGTACTGAAATGTGTGCGGTCGATTGTTGCCTTTAATTTCTCTGTGCTTCCTCTGCGTCTCTGAGTCTCTGAGGTAAACCTTATCGACGAGTAGTGAAACCACCGAGACGCAGAGACGCAGAGCAAGCACAGAGAAAACCAGAAGAATGAAACGCATTGCAATCATCGGTGGCGGGATTTCAGGTCTTGCCGCCGCTCACCGTCTCATCGAACTTAGTAAGATCAATCAACAGCCGATTCACCTCACACTCCTCGAAGCAAGCGGACAATTAGGCGGAACCATCCAAACAGATGAGCGAGACGGCTTCCTCATTGAACGTGGTCCTGATTCATTCATCTCGGAAAAACCTGAAGCTCTTGCCCTCATCAACCGTTTAGGGATTGAGTCGAGACTAATCCAAACGAACGAACAATACCGACGCAGCTTCATAGTTAACAAAGGACATCTAATTCCCGTTCCCGAAGGCTTTCAACTCCTCGCTCCATCTCGTTTTTGGCCCTTCATTACAACAAATATCTTCAGCTTGTCAGGCAAACTACGAATGGCTGCCGACTTAATACTTCCGCGCAAGGATGCTAACGGTCGCGACGATGAGTCGCTGGCGAGTTTTGTCAGACGGCGATTAGGTCGTGAGGCTCTGGAACGCATGGCCCAACCGATGGTGGGCGGAATCTACACCGCCGATCCGGAGGTCTTGAGTCTACGTGCAACGTTGCCGCGTTTTCTCGAGATGGAACGTGTCCATCGTAGTTTGATTCTAGGCATGTGGCGACAAAGTCGATCGACCAGGAATCAAACCGGCGTGAGCGGCGCCCGATACAGTTTGTTTCTTTCATTTGATAAAGGCACGCAGGTACTGGTCGATGAACTGCAGAGACGCATTGCCGATTTCCGATCTCCGCTTTCCGATCGCCTCCGGACTGAGGTTCGCATGAACACAAAGGTTCGAAGACTGGAACAACCTTCCTCCGAGAGTTCACCATGGACCATAGTCACAGTAAACGGCGAAACGATTGAAGCTGACGCAGTTTGTCTGGCCCTGCCGAGTTACGTAGCTTCGCCCCTGCTCCAACACACCGCACCAAAGCTTTCGTCGCAGTTAAGTCAGATCAATTTCGCCTCAACAGCAACGATCAACCTTGCCTTTCGACGGTTAGACATTAACCACAAACTCGACGGCTTTGGTTTTGTCGTTCCGTTAATTGAGAAACGTTCGCTCATCGCGTGCACATTTAGTAGCGTAAAGTTCCCGGGACGCGCTCCGCAGGACCACGTGTTACTCAGGGCCTTCGTTGGCGGCGCATTACAGTCTGAGATGTTGGAGTTGGATGATAACGAGATCGTGAATCGTGTTGAATCTGATCTTCGCCGCCTGCTTGGTGTGACTGGCAAACCTCTGTTCGTGGAGGTTTCCAGGTGGACCAACGCTATGCCCCAATACGAGGTGGGCCATCTTGAGCGCGTTTCCAACATTGACCTGCTTGTTTCACAATTGCCTGGTCTTGCACTTGCGGGTAATTCATATCGAGGCGCGGGAATCCCCGACTGCGTCAAAAGTGGTGAACGCGCGGCTAAGTGTTTGATGGAGTAGCCGATTTTGTCCGATATGCTTTAGCTTGTCGTTGAGCTTAGCCACGAGCACTCACAAATGGACCTCAACGACAAGCTAAAGCATATCGGACATTCGACATTGGAAATCGGCGATCCTCCCTGTATCCTTCACCAGCGCTCGCCGAAAGGAGCAACATCTCCAATGTCACAGCCAGCCCACGAACGAATCGAGATTGAACAACACCTCCGTCAAATGAATGACGAGTGGGTCAAAGCGCTTGTTAGAGGTGATGTCGAAACCCTGGATCGAGTGATGGCTGACGATTTCTTTTTTGCTTATCCGATGGAAGGGGACGATAAATCTCAGTTCATCAGCGACGTCGCGTCAGGCGAGATTCGTGTTGAGTATCTCAATCGTGAAAATGTGACTGTGCGCATCTGGGGTTCGACGGCTGTGCTCTCCGCGCATGACTCAGCAAAGTGGTTTTATGGGGGCCGAGATGTTAGCGGTCGCTACAAGGTAGTCGCGGTTTATGCTGAGCGCGACGAGAAGTGGGAACTGGTGGCGGTCCAGGCCTGCCCTATACTCTGAAAGTGACCTTCGGAACCAGGAACGAACGTTAAAATTTGCAAGTAAGGAAGGGTGGTTTACCCCCGCTCTTATTTCTGGCAACTCAAAGCTTGGACAAAAGAGCGGGGGTAAACCACCCTCTCCTTACTTGCAAATTAGACTGAACTACTTATCAATTTGGCCTGTGCTACTTAGTTTCTCTCAGAGCTCCCAACCAATCCGCATTCGATTGCATTAGAGGTTTGAAAGCCTCACGCGGGACTGTCGTCTCGATATGCATGTTGTCGTCTGTGTTGATCTTTGCACCGGCAACCGCAGGACCAAGCCGCGTCTCGTCACACACGTACCAAGCTCGAACGTCCGCTTCCGACTTCAAATTTACCCGCTCAAGCTCTTTCGCAATACGAGGATCGGCAATCCGCTGCGGCAAGAGTTCAAGATTGACGCTTTGATTGCTGCCGACCAGAATTAAGTCCTTACCTTTTCCGGCCCCACCGACCTGGAACACCAGCACATGCGGAAATACCTTTTGATAAGTAGCCAGCACCGAGCGCAGACTATCATTTGAGAGTTGATAAATCTGCAACCACTGTACAAACACTCCCTGATCGCTCAATCGACCTCGGCCCATCTCGAAAAATTCTTGCGTGAACAAATTCGCGACACCGGGAACCCACGGATGACTGGGCTCGCTCACAATTACATCGTAACGATTCGGCGTGACTCGTAGAAACGTTCGCGCATCGTCAATGATGAGGCTTGTCCTTGGATCATTCAGCGGTTGATTGTTTACGTGATCAAAGAAATGCGATCCGTTGACAGTGGCTGGTTCGAGTTCGAGGCAGGTAACCGACTCGATCGGTGATTGCAGCATCGCCCCGACGCTAACACCCGTGGCATATCCAATTATTAGACCTTTGCCGAGCTTCGGAGCTACCAGCATCGGCACCTGGGCCAACATCACCTGAGTCGGCATATCGTAGACACTGTCAGACGCATTCGTGCGTCCGTTGATCGCCATCGAAATTGTTTCACCGTCCTTGCGAACAGAAACCGTAGAAGTTGGGCCTTCCTGGTACATCAACAAACGATGTTCGACGGGGCCGGAGTCCTTTTGCTCATCAACAATTCCCTCGCGACTTTGTGCGAGTATACGAATCAAACCATCGTAGGCGCCGATCGACAGGTCACTGAGATTCATCGGCGGCGCCATGATAATTAAGACGATGACCAGCGCGAATGTGACACCCACTGCGAGCGCACGTCTTAATGCCATGTCGCCCAAAGCGGCCACCGGCTGGTAGGCAATGCCGGCAAGAACCAAACAGATCGCCGAAGAGATGATTAAAGTGAATTTCGTACTCGTCCGGGGTATCAAAACAAAGCCAGTGATAAATGCTCCGGCTATCGCACCGATTGTATTAATGGCATAACTGCGTCCGACCAGCGCCACAGCCTTCTCTTTGTTTGTGCTGGCCCAGAACAGAACCAATGGCATCACCATGCCCATCAAGAGTGCGGGAATCAGAATCAACGCACCCGCGCAAAGAATCTGTAAACCCAAAAGGCCAAACCACGATGAGATCTTCAATCCCATTCCCAGATTCACTAGCCATGCTGGAATCTTGTTCACCACATACAAACTAAGAAACAAGGCGACAGCAGTGATGCCCTCAACTTTCATCAGCGTGGCACGCAGTTGAGCTGACTGACTGGTCCTTCCGATGACCCAGGCTCCACCCGCAAGTCCGATCAAAAACAATGCTACGACGATGCTGAACGCATAGGTACTGGAGCCGATAACCATCGAAAGGATTCGAGTCCACG
>QHXL01000292.1:8106-9858 GCA_003222935.1 Acidobacteriota bacterium | reverse complement strand
TACTCTGCTGCGAAAGGACATATAGGAAATTCAAAGCCACACATGAAACGTTGTCCGACATGTAATCGCGTTGAGACTGACGATGCCCTTGTTTTCTGCCGCGTCGATGGGACGCCGTTTGTCAGTAATTCCTCCGAGTTTAGCGGTGAAGCAGGCACGGCGAAGTTGGGAACGCCGTCTGGTCCGACTGAGATCGCGACGAACATTCTTCCTCGTGCAATAAATACCAACGTCAGTCGAGGCTCAGGGCCGACTACGGTGCTCGCCACACCAGCAACGGTCGCAACTGGCACTATCGTCAAACCGACCCGGCGTAAACTCTTGCTCATCGTAGCCGTGGTTATCGCTGCAATAGCTATGCTGGTTAGCGCCGCCGTCGTTCGTTCCTACCTTTCAAAGAAGACTGAAAGGCCCATTGAGTCGATTGCAGTTCTTCCCTTCGTCAACAAGAGTGGCGATGTGAATTCGGAATACCTTTCAGATGGACTAGCCGAGTCGTTGATCTATCGACTTTCCCGTTTGCCGAATCTCAAGGTCAGTCCGACGAGTTCAGTCATTCACTACAAAGGTAAGAACATCGACGTGGCCAAGGTCGCGGGTGAGCTGGGTGTCGATGCAGTCATGACCGGACGGCTTGCGCAGATTGGCGACAACCTGACCATCAGCGTCGAACTGGTAGATGTGCAAAAGAACAAACTGCTTTGGGGTGAACAGTACGAACGCAAGATGTCGGAACTGCTGGCCACCCAACGCGAGATTGCCACCGAAATCACAAACAAGCTGCAGTTGAAATTGTCAGGCGAAGCTACAAAGGGCTTCACCAAACGATACACAGACAATGATGAAGCGTATCAGCTTTATCTGAAGGGTCGTTATCACTTCGCCAAACGAACCAAAGAGGACGTTCTCAATAGCATCGACTATTTCCAGCAAGCTATAAAACTCGATCCGAAATACGCCCTCGCATACGCAGCCCTTGCCGACTCCTTCAACGGAATGACCGCTTATCCATATCTCTCGCCGAAGGAAGCGGTCCCCCGGGCGAAAGCAGCAGCAACACGCGCGCTTGAGATCGATCCGAGTCTGTCAGAAGCACACACCGCTCTCGCAAATTCGCTTGCCTGTTTCGATTGGAATTGGGCCGAGGCTGAACGCGAATTCAAGCGAGCACTCGAACTCAACCCGAATGATGCCGGAACTCTTTGGCGTTACGGAATGTTCTACCTGATGCCTATGGGTCGATCGGATGAGGCAATCGTTTTAGGGAAACGTGCAGTCGAGTTAGAACCGCTGAATCTTAATCACGGTGCAAACCTCTCGGGAATGTATTTCCATGGCCGTCAATACGAACGAGCTTTGGTGGAAGCAAAACAAGTCTTTGATCTCGATCCGAATTTTATTGTTGGTCGCTGGGCGCTTAGCCAGGCTTACATTGTGAAGGGCAGGTACGACGAAGCAATAGCCTTGAATGAACAAGCACTACAAAGTGAGCCAACCAACCAGGTGTTTCTGCGATTTGCGGGTCTTGCACATGCTAAAGCCGGTCATCGCAAAGAGGCTGAGGAAATAATAAAGAGATTCCGCGAGCTCAGTCAGACGCAGTATGTGATGTCTTACTACCTCGCGATGATCTATGCCGCTCTTGGTGAAAAGGACAAAGCCTTCGTTGAACTGGACAAAGCTTTTGCGGAACACGATTACTTTTTGGTGCGCTTAAAGGTTGAACCATTTTTCGATCCACTCCATGACGAC
>QHXL01000292.1:818-8100 GCA_003222935.1 Acidobacteriota bacterium | reverse complement strand
TTAACGAGATGCGGAAACGACTCAATTTGCCGGAATGAGTCCAGGGGCGTCTCGGGAACAAGGTCTCTCAAGGGCCAGTGACCCTTTGGCATCAGTTTTTACGTTAGATCAATAAGAGAGCTTCGAAGTCAAAACAAGGCTTCGCCCCGACGAAGGACATGTTTATAGGTCACGAACCACAAAAGTCTCCGGCGCCTTTGGCGAAGCTCTTTTTCAGACGACAGCTATAACAGTGCACTCGCGGGAGTGAAGAATTGAAAATCCTGTGAAACGATGCCCAGCATGTAATCGTGTGGAGAAGGACGAGACACTCGCGTTCTGCCGAGCGGACGGTACCGCCCTGGTAAACGATTCGTCGTCTTCTGGCAGTGAAATGGGAACGGCGCGACTGGCCTCGGGTTCCATGGCGGCTGAGGTTGAAACAAGCCTTCTTCCCAACATCACGAACGCCGGCATCAATCGCAGCACTGGACCAACAAGCCTTCTCACTACGCCCGTATCCCCCGCGACTCGCTTGATCAGTAAACCAAACAGACGCCGTCCCGTTCTCATAGTCACAGTAGTTATCGCTGCCATAGCAGCTACCGTTAGCGCCTTCGCCGTCCGTTCTTATCTCTCTACAAGCCCCAGGAAATCAATCGAGTCGATCGCCGTCCTGCCATTTGAAAACAAGAGTGGGAATGCCGATTCGGATTATTTATCAGATGGCGTCGCTGAATCACTGATCTACAAACTCTCTCAATTACCTAATTTAAGAGTCAGCCCGCGCAGTTCGGTTTTTCGTTACAGAGGCAAGGATCTTGACGTTGAGCAAGTGGGTGCCGAACTTGGAGTCGATGCGGTAATGTCGGGGCGTCTGACTCAGCGCGGCGATGATTTGACGATTAGTGTCGACCTGGTCGACGTCCGGAATAAGAAGACACTTTGGGGCGAGCACTATGAGCGAAAAATTTCCGACCTCCTTGTCACCCAGCGAGAGATCGCCACGACGATAACAGAAAAACTCCAACTCAAACTGTCAGGCGAGAGCGCAGAGAAGCTGGCGAAAAAATATACAGATAACAGTGAGGCGTATGAACTCTTTCTAAGAGGACAGTTTCACTATGGCAAGCGAACGAAAGATGAACTGTTGCAGAGTATTGAGTTTTACCAACAGGCTATCAAGCTTGATCCGAATTTTGCTTTGGCGTACGTCGGCATGGCCCGCAGCTACAACGTAATGCCTTCATTTGCATTTATGTCTCCCAAAGAGGCGATGCCGAAGGCAAAAGCGGCGTCCGAGCGAGCATTGCAGATTGATCCGAATCTCGCCGAAGCGCACGCGGCCCTGGCAAACGTGCTGTCACTCTTCGAGTGGGACTGGGCAGGCACTGACCGAGAGTTCAAACGGGCCATGGAGCTGGATCCTAACGTGGCGGAAATACACAACCGTTACGGTAGGTCTTACCTGATGCCCTTAGGACGAATGGAGGAGGCGACCGCGGAATTAAAACGTGCTCTCGAATTGGAACCGATCTCGGCGCCGATCGGATCAAATCTAGTAGTGATTTACCTGCGCTCCAGAAAGAACAATCTGGCATTACAGCAGGCGAAGACGATGAGCGCGATCGAGCCTAACCATCCCGCGATTCGGTCGTGGCTCAGCTACGCATATAACGCCAATGGAATGTATGCGGAGACGATCGCGCTCAACGAAAAGGTTCTGCAGAGCGATCCACGCGACCAGGACGCGTTGAGTGCTATCGGTTTCGCATATGCGAAATCAGGGCGACGCCGTGATGCTGAGGCTGTGATCTCTAAAGTAAATGATATCGCCAGGTCTCAGTATGTATCGCATTACAACATGGCGAGCATTTACGGTGCGCTTGGCGAAAAGGATAAGTCACTTGCAGAGTTGGAAAAGGCTTTCGACGAACGCGATCGCTTATGTGTGGAGTCAAAATACGATTTTCTGATGGATCCAATACGAGAAGACCCGAGGTTTGTCGCATTGCTGAAACGGTTGAATCTTCCGGAGTAGATCAACAGGTGTCGCCCTCCAAAATGAAAGCGCCAGCGTCGCATACGTATGTGCAAAGCGGTTTTTGCGACAGATCGAGTTAGCGAATTGGATTTGACTGAGAGAAATGTCCGACATGATTCAGAGCCTCTTTCAAAAGTCTGGACCAGCGAAAGAAGGAGTTGGATTTAGTGCAAGTTGGGAAGGGCGGTTTACCCCCGCTGGCCTAACTAAAAGCTACATCAACGTTTCTTTTGGCGAGGCCACCGGGGGTAAACCGCCCTTCCCAACTTGCACTGAGTTTAGTTCCTTTTTTCGCTGCGACCGACTTTTGTAGCACGTTCCAAAGAACAAACAAAAAAATTGAAAATGACCTTATCCCCCAACACGACACTCGCGCATTACACAATCATCTCTAAAATCGGCGCCGGAGGAATGGGTGAGGTTTACCGCGCTCGTGATTCCAGGCTTGATCGTGATGTTGCAATTAAACTTCTTTCCACCGGAGTCTCAACTGACTCAGATCGCATGCAGCGATTCGAGCAGGAGGCACGTGCTACCTCGGCTCTCAATCATCCAAATATTCTCACCGTCTACGACGTCGGCACTTACGAAGGATCGCCTTACATCGTGGCTGAACTGCTCGAGGGCGAAGAACTTCGGCAACGTTTGGATGACGGGCCAATCCCGCTTCGCAAGGCAATCGATTATGCCCACCAGATCATCAGTGGACTCTCTGCCGCGCACGAGAAAGGCATCGTTCATCGCGATCTGAAACCTGAAAATCTGTTCATTACTAAAGATGATCGCGTGAAGATACTCGACTTCGGCCTCGCGAAGTTGCGTGCAGCCAAGCTTGAAGCGAGCAGTTCAGAAGACGCGACGCGCAGAGCGATCACCAATCCCGGCGTGGTAATGGGAACCGTTGGTTACATGTCACCCGAACAGGTGCGCGGTCACTTGACTGATTACCGATCAGACGTCTTTTCGTTCGGAGCAATCCTGTACGAGATGATTACCGGCCGACGTGCGTTCCGTCGCGAATCAATGGCCGAAACGATGTCGGCTATTCTCAAGGAAGAGCCCGAAGAACCAACTGAATCCAACCCGAACATTAGCCCATCGCTCGAGCGGATCGTCCGACGGTGTCTGGAGAAGAAACCGGAACGTCGTTTTCAATCGACCTCCGATCTTGGATTTGCACTCGAAGCTTTGTCTACCACCAGTTCGCCGGGTGTGACTCGGACGCAAACATCCCTGACACTGGAAACTGCGGCCCCGGGCAAGCTCAGCGGCTGGGCGAATCGCACCCGGATCAGTGGGCTGGTTGTCACTGCGTTGATTGTTGCGGCGTTGGCGCTTGTCGCAACGACCTATGGGCTCACGCGATGGCTGCAGCACGATACTGCGTCAACGAATGAAGATGTGGCGCGTGTCAGCGTCGTGCTGCCCGAGGGAGACGAATTAGGTTTGACCAGTCAGTGGCCCATCGCCCTGTCCGAGGATGGTACCCGCGTCGCATACGCTGGACTACGAGGAGGCAAGACACAACTCTTCGTCCGCACACTTAGCGAAGCTGCGCCGCGCGTGTTCGAGGGGACCGAGGGGTGCCAGAGTCCGTTTTTCTCTCCTGATGGGCAATGGATCGGATTCTTTGCGGAATCAAAACTCCGCAAGATTGCGGTTGGTGGCGCCGCAATGCAGACGCTCGCGGACGCGCCGTTTGCGCGCGGTGGAGCCTGGGCTGGTGACGGTTTTGTCTACTTCGCTCCCACGAACCTCGGCGGTATTTGGCGGGTACCGGAAGGCGGTGGCCCAGCGACTGAAGTTACCCGGAAGGATTTGTCCAACGGCGAGATCAGTCACCGGTGGCCGCACGTCGTGGCGGGGAGCAACATGCTGCTTTTCGCAGCGTGGACTGGACCCGGCAATGATGAACACAACGTCGCGATTCAGGAAATCGGCGGCAAGGACCATCACATCCTGGTCAAAGGTGGAGATGGGCCACGTTACCTACCGAAGCCGGGTGTGTTGCTCTACGTTCGACTGGGTGAAATCTTCGCAGTGTCGTGGAAACCGCCAAATACTGATCTCGGACGTGCTGTCCCGGTCGCAATGTCAGAACGAACAAGCGAAACGGGAATCGAAGGATCCGGAAATTACGCAGTGTCCGGCGCTGGCACGCTGGCTTATGTTGCGGGTGGACGCAGTCTGAACTCGACACGACTAGTGTGGACCGACCGCACGGGCAAGGTGGAACCCCTGCCACTTCCTGAGCGGGATTACGAGAACGTGATGATTTCGCCGGACGGTGCACGGGCCATCGTCCAGATCAGGGGAGGCAAGACCGAACTTTGGATATACGATTTTGCTCGCAATACGTTAACGCCGATCGGAGAGAGCGCCGGCAGCAGTCAGTCGCCTCTTTGGACCGCGGATGGCACGCGCATCATCTACCGAGGGACAAACAAGGGATTCCGGAATCTCTACTGGCGAATGGCCGATGGCTCAGGTGTTGAAGAACGCCTTGCAACGAAACAAGACACGACTCATACGCCGACGTCCGTGTCACCCGACGGCCACTGGCTCGTGTTCAACGAGGGTAGCGCGAAGGAACCCGCTGGTGTTGGCCTCTGGCTGATGCAACTCGACGGCGATAAAACGCCGCGTCATTTTTTCACGGTACCGGCGGGCGAGTCTGATGGACAGTTTTCGCCTGACGGCAAGTGGCTGGCTTATCAGGCCTCCGTTTCGTCGCGACAGGAGATCTACGTGTCGCCGTTTCCCGGGCCGGGTCCCAGACGGCAGGTCTCAACTGATGGTGGTGTCGAGCCGCTCTGGTCGCGTGATGGCCGGGAGTTGTTTTTTCAGAATGGCGCGCAGTTGATGAGTGTTAGCGTCACGCCCGGCGCGGAGTGGTCCGCGAGTCAACCGCGTCTTGTGCACGAAGGACGATTTGCAAGAGGCCCCAATGGCAACACGAGTTGGAGTATTAATCGGGAAGCGACTCGCTTCCTGCGCATCCAGTTGGTGGAGCCGGAGCGGGCCATCACTCATGTAGAGCTCGTGCTGAACTGGTTCTCGGAGTTGAAACGCCTGAGCGGATCGAAGTGAGTCAGTACCGAAACGCGGTAGCGTCGGGGCGTTTTTGAAATTATTGGATCGGAGTGAGTCAGTACCGAAACGCGATAGCGTCGGGTCGTTTTGAAATTATTGAACTCAATTCGTAGAGGAACCCGACGCTACCGCGTTTCGGTACCGACTTCATCGCCACTAAGTTCTGCGTCGTCGAGTCGCGCTGAAGATTCTGCCGGAAAATATCGCCGCGAATCCCAGTCGCCTGCTTCGGTTTGAGCGTGAAGCATTTGCCCATCGTCGCTCAATCAGCTGATCGAGGCGAAGGGCAAGACCAAAAATTGATGTGAGCCGCCAACGCCACTCCTCACATTCACCTTACAAAATTACACCGCTGAGCTTCCCATGCTTGGCAACCAGCAGCTACCAAAATTAAACTTGCGCGTCCTTGCGCAGTTAGAAAATCAAAATAACAGTTGCTCACCACGTGTAGGTTCATTAAGTTAAAGGTATCTTGTTCGCATGTTAGTAACGGCCGGTACAAAGCTCGGACGTTATGAAATCCTCTCGAAACTTGGCTCGGGCGGAATGGGCCATGTGTATCTTGCGCAGGATACCAGCGAGCTGGACCGCACTGTGGCCATCAAGCTCTTACCCGCTGACGTTGCCACTGATCAGAGACGAATGCAGCGCTTCATCCGTGAAGCAAAAACAGTTTCGGGCCTCAACCATCCTAACGTCGTCACGATCTATGAATTCGGTCAGTACGCCGCCACAAGATTCATCGCGACGGAATACGTCGAGGGAGTCACTCTGCGCGAGCACATGCGTTCGCAAACTGTGAGCCTGGACGACGTGCTCGACATCGCTATGCAAGTTGCCGCGGCACTGAATGCGGCGCACGAAGCGCACGTTCTTCATCGCGACATTAAGCCCGACAACATCATGGTGCGCCGGCGTGATCAGATCGTCAAAGTACTCGACTTCGGGTTGGCCAAGCCGTTGACGCCTGGTAATGGCCCTGGTCCTGAATCAGGTACCGGCGCGTTGTTATACACGGAACCGGGGATAGTGATGGGCACGCTGAATTACATGTCGCCCGAGCAGGCGGTGGGACTTAAGACTGTCGACTATCGCACTGACATCTGGAGTCTCGGTGTAGTTATCTATGAAATGATTACCGGCACCGTGCCGTTCCCCGGGAAGGATCTCTACGAACAGTTAACTGCTATTCAGGAGCACGCGCACCCTCCGTTATCTGCATTTATTAAGTCTTTGCCAGAGCGTTTGGAAGAAATAATTAGTAAAGCGTTGGCAAAAGATCCCGACCAGCGTTATCAAACCGCGAACGACTTACTAGTCGATCTACGAAATCTCAAGCGCCAACTGGACCTTGATGCCCAGAACGATCGAACCGCTCTTTTTGATTTGCGCTCAGCCTCGACAGTGGGTGGACACAGCTTGCCGAAAACGGCCGTGGGATCGATATCACAAGCTGAACGAGGCGCGTCGCCTCCAGCATCGAGCGCCGAATACATAGTTAACCAGGTCAAGCTTCACAGGCGACCTGCGCTCCTCCTGCTGGGAGTGTTACTGCTGGCTGCAGTCGCGACGATCTTCTGGTACATGAAGCACTCACGTGCCGCTCCCCTGACAGACAAGGACACAATTCTGTTGGCGACGTTTGAAAACAAAACTGGTGAAGAAGTCTTTGACGACACACTTCGCCAGGGACTCGCTGTGCAGTTACAACAATCGCCGTTTCTCGATATTTTTCCAGAGCAGCGTGTGCGTGCGACCCTGCAGCTAATGAGTCTTTCGCCTGATGAACGCGTGACACGCGATCGGGCCCGCGATATTTGCCAACGGCAGGGATTGAAGGCGTTCATCACCGGCGCGATTGTAAAGTTTGAGCGCAACTATTCGATCACGCTCGAGGCGCTCAACGGACAAACGGGCGATGTGCTTGCCCTGGTCCAGGTCGAAGCAGAAGGGAAAGACCAGGTACTAAAGGCACTCTCTCGAGCGGCGTCTCAGTTGCGCGAGAAACTCGGCGAATCGTTGAGTTCGATTGCGAAGTTCGATGCGAAGCTTGAAGTCACGACCTCCTCGCTTGAGGCGCTCAAACAATATGCGCTCGGGAGGCAGGAACAGGATAGGGGACGGTCGTTCAAGGCCATCGAGTTCTACAGACGTGCCACGGATATC
>QHXL01000292.1:308-781 GCA_003222935.1 Acidobacteriota bacterium | reverse complement strand
TGACGGATCGAGTAAGTGAAGACGAGCGCGCACGCATCACTTATTTCTATTATCAAATCGCGACGGGGGAACTCGATAAGGCGATCGAGGCCCAGGAAGCATATGTGCGGAGTTATCCACGCGAAGCGCGTGGTCCAGGAAATCTCGGAAATCTCTACTCGGCCACAGGTCAATTCGAAAAGGCAGTGGCAGCTACCAACGAAGCCCTTCGCATCAACCCCAACACCACTATCTGGTACGGAAACCTGGGCGAAGCTTTGATTGCGCTCAATCGTTTCGCGGAAGCCAAAGATGTTTGCGAGCGAGCAGTGGCGCAAAAGTTAGATAGCACAAGCATTCGTGAGCGGCTTTATGCAGTGGCGTTTTTCAACGGTGACGCACAGGGGTTGCAAGAGCAACTCACGTGGGCGAATGGTCGACCGGACGAGTATCGGGCCGTGAACTGGCAAATGCAGGCATCGTCCTTTTCAGGG
>QHXL01000292.1:0-297 GCA_003222935.1 Acidobacteriota bacterium | reverse complement strand
TTCAGGGGAGTGGGGCAAGTCAGCCGAACACCTGAAGCGCGCTACGGAAATCGCGCTGCGGGCAGAAGCAAAAGAAGTAGTGGCGGCTTACACGGCAGATCAAGCAGTTCGTGCAGCATGGTTGGGCCAATTCGACGACGCGTCCAGGCTGGCGGAAGATGCACTGAAGATCGAACGCAACCGGAATGTGCTTTCAAGCGCGGCGCTCGCCTTTGCCCTCACAGGTGAAGCTTCAAAGACGCAACCGCTGATCGCGGAGTTGGAACAGAAGTATCCGAAAGACAGTCGAGTGAATCA
>QHXL01000291.1 GCA_003222935.1 Acidobacteriota bacterium | reverse complement strand
TCTGGTGAACACTCATTGACCGGATGTTCTCTCGTCGCGCGACACAATAGCCACAGCGAAGTCCCGCCATTCCGTAGATTTTTGAAAAGGTGCGAGCAACGATCAGGTTCGGATGATCCTTTACCAGCGGTATCACACTTTCATAGTCTGTGCTCTCGACATAGTGGTGATAGGCTTCATCAACCAGAACGATCGTCGAAGGCGAAACCTTTGCGAGAAAAGTTGCCAGCGCATTCCTGGGCGTTATGCTCGCAGTTGGATTGTTTGGATTACAGATATAAACGAGGCCTGCCCCGTTTGCGGCAGCGAGCATTTTCTCCAGGTCGTGATGATAGTCCGGCGTGAGGTCGATCTTTACAACGTCAGCGTTCGCTACGCCGGCATGGCGACTTATTGCCTCGAATGTCGGATTGGCCATTACAACCTTCTTATCTCGACCAGTGAAAGCGGCGGCGCAAAGTTTCAAAATCTCTCCCGAGCCGTCGCCCAGGAGTAACTGGTCCACCGGAACGTTGTGCAGTTTCGCTAACTCCCCAGCCAGCATGTCCGCGTACTCATCCGGGTATCGCCAGGCGAGACTGAAACCGTCTGTCATGGCTTTCAACGCCGCTGGCGATGGCCCGTAAGGATTTTCGTTCGAGCTGAGGCGCACGATGCTAGTTGCTGGTTCGGCAACTCTAGTCTTACCAATCGCCAGTGGTCCCAGGGCAACATACCCGGCGCCCAAACCGATTAACTTTGAAAAG
Source organism: Acidobacteriota bacterium (assembly GCA_003222935.1). Taxonomy (GTDB): domain Bacteria; phylum Acidobacteriota; class Blastocatellia; order Pyrinomonadales; family Pyrinomonadaceae; genus PSRF01. Next base: position 3,823 of record QHXL01000291.1, on the reverse strand, counting down.
CTTCGACGAGTTAGAGTTGCATTCGTCATCACTGCCCCTTCTTATTAACTTGTTTCTGTTTCCTTGCGACCAGTATTACTACACGAAGCTCTGATTGCGTAAAGATTTCGTTCGTTTGTTCGTGTGACGCACGTGGATCGTTCCCTCCGCCGCAAAAAGAACTATCCACGTGCGTCACACGAACAAACACGAACGAAGAACCTTACACTTAATCAGAGGTTCCTACATTAATATAACCGCATGAATCGTCAACGTATTTCAGCGTTTTTATTGCGGCTGTCGGGTTCTGTAGAAATACTTGCCTTCATAGCCGTCGTGATGCCGCGGTCGTGGATGGAGATCGCTCATGCGTGGCTGGGCATGGGCGAGATGCCAAACGCGCCCGTCATCATGTTCATGATCCGCCAGGCGTCCTACACTTACGGCATGCATGGAATCTCTCTCTGGGTTATTGCGTCAAACGTAGAACGGTTCCGGCTGTTAGTGATACTCAATGGCTTTGCTTACTTAATCGCCGCCCCGGTGTTCTTTCTGATCGATCGAAGCTCAGGTATGCCGTTGTGGTGGACACTGGGCGATGCATTTGGGTGCGGCGGTTTCGGTGCTGCACTGCTGTGGCTCAGTTGGAAAAATGATTAGGGCGATCAGCCGCGGAGTTTTAGCCGCAGATTTACGCAGACAAACGCAGATCAGAAATAAGAGAGGTGGGACGTCTCTTTCTCAAAATTCCTGATCGGCGTTTTCCACGTAAATCCGCGGCTAAGATCCGTTATTCTTCCTGTTCGAAACCCATGCCTCCTCTTTCAAAACTCTTCGTAAAGACCATTTGCATCATCGCCGTGCTTTTCATGTCGACGGGGATGTTTAGTGTCACCGTTTTCGCGAAAGGGAATTTCAGAGGCAAGACCGCGCGACCTCTGCGCTACCAACCCGACGGAACGGATTTCGTCATCGAAAACGGGAGCGAGTTTTTTAATCGTCCTCTTTACGGAACCAACACGGCATTCCGTGTTGACGCTGGTGATCGTCCAGAGTTCTCCCTGTACATGCCCGGCCGAGGAGGTAATCTGCGCCTCGGTATCAAAACATCAACGTCTCAGAAATGGCTCTTCGACACAGCGCGGATCATTACTCGATATAGACCAGGGTCGATGCTCTACGAGATCAGCGACCCGCTGCTTGGTCGCGGCAAGCTCAGGCTTACTGCCTTGCCCATGGGTGATACGGAAGGGTTAGTGCTTCGAGTAGAACTTCAAGGCTCGACTCTTCCGGTAGAACTTTTCTGGGCGTATGGCGGCGCTAGCGGTGAACGAGGACGTCGTGATGGCGACATCGGTACCGAGAACATTCCTATTAGTGCTTACTTTCAACTCAAGCCGGAGTTCTGCAAGGGCAATTCATTCGTTATCAACGGCAATGCTTTTACGCTCCAGGGTAAACCAGGAACGATTGTCGGTCTGGCTCCGCTGGGATCATATCTGACCGTCGTCGATGCAACTCATTGGAACTCTTTGCGCGAACTGCTTTCCTCGTCCAATGCGAAGACAGAGCTCCCGCTGATCGTCGGACGAATGATCTTACCCTTGGGCAAGTCTGTCTATCTTGGTTTGCAACGCGTTCCACAAGCCTCCGCCGACAGGGGTGAATTAGATACTTACAAAGCCGTCAAAAACGAAGCGCCCGGCGCCGGTGGTGGTCCAATGGTGGATCTGCCCTTTGCCTACAAGCTTGAGGACTTGCCGCGGGTCTTCGATGCGGCAGAACGAAAACGACAAGCACTCGCCAGTAAAGTAGTTGCCGATACTCCTGATCCCTTCATCAATGCTGCCGTCGCGGCACTTTCAATCTCCGGAGATAGCGTTTGGGATGAGCTGCAAGGTGTCTTTATGCATGGCGCCGTTGCCTGGCGTACCAAGTTGCTTGGCTGGCGTGGTCCTTATGTCGGTGACGCGCTGGGTTGGCATGATCGCGCGCGCCGGCACTTCACCTACTGGGCCGGTAGGCAGAACACTAGCCCAATTCAATCTGGTCCACTCAAACCAGACGCGGCGGTAAACTTCGCGCGCAATGAACCCGGGCTTCACACCAACGGCGACATGTCGAACTCACACTACGACATGAACACTGTTTATATCGATGCGTTGTTTCGACACTTCCTGTGGACAGGGGATATTGAGTTTATTCACCAGGTGTGGCCGGTGATTGAGAGACACCTGGCCTGGGAGCGTCGTTTGTTTCGACGTCCATTTGGTAGTGATGGATTACCGCTTTACGAAGCGTACACCGTGATCTGGGCCAGTGACGATTTGGAGTATCACGGTGGCGGCGTGACGCATTCTTCCGCTTACAACTATTTCCACAACCGCATGGCCGCACGAATCGCACGTCTATTGGGCACTGATGCCGGCATCTATGAGCGCGAGTCGGAACTGATCGCGAGGGCGATGCGTCGCGAGTTGTGGCTTAAGGATCGAGGTTGGTTCGGTGAGTGGAAGGACCTACTAGGTCAGCAACTCGTGCATCCGAATGCTGCGCTCTGGACGTTTTATCACACGGTTGACTCCGAAGTGCCAACGCCATTTGAGTCGTGGCAAATGGCGCGTTTTGTCGACACTCAGAACTCACGCATTCCCGTTCACGGCCCAGGAGTGCCCTCGGGCGACTACTACACTCTTCCGACCACGAGTTGGATGCCCTACACGTGGTCCACAAATAACGTTGTGATGTCGGAAGTTGCTCACACCTCGCTCGCCTACTGGCAGGCAGGCAGAAACGATGCAGCTTTCTCGCTCTTCAAGGGCAGCATTCTCGACAGCATGTACCTTGGTCTTTGTCCCGGTAACGCTGGAATGACGACCGCGTTCGACATGGCGCGCAGTGAGTCGCAACGTGATTTCGCTGACTCGGCAGGCGTGATGTCCCGGGCGTTGGTTGAAGGCCTGTTTGGCGTCCGACCCGATGCGCTCGCCGGTGAATTGTTCGTGCGACCTGGTCTGCCGGCAGATTGGGACCACGCAAGTTTGCTACATGCGGACTTCAAGTTTGGTTTCCAACGCAAGGGCTTGATTGAGAGCTACACGATCGAACCACGTTTTGCCAAACCAATGAAATTGCGTTTGCGCGTTGCTGCGTTGCGAGATCAGGTTGCGAAAGTCACTGTAAATGGCCGGTCAACGAAGTGGCAGATGGTTGAAGATTCCATTGGTCAACCGCGCATCGAGATTGAGAGCGCAGCAGCCGAAACTTATGAAGTGGTGATCGTTTGGAGTGGTGAAAAACCTGCGACTACAACGGCTCCGGCTATAGTCGCAGAAGGAACTGAGCTAAGCGCAAAATTTGGCGTAGCGAAACTAATCGAAGTGATCGATCCTCAACTGACATTAGGAACTATCACTCGGGGTACGAATTTCGTGAACGCCATGGCTGCTGGAACTCGTGGTCATCGCACGGCTTTCGCAAAAGTGGAGCAAGGAGAGTTGACCTGGTGGTTGCCGATCGCTTTCGAGATTCGACCCGCCTTCGAGATCATTCAGGCTGAACAACAGACTGCCGACAATTTGCGCTTTGTTTTTCGAAATAACACGGATGGGCCAATCGATAGCGAGTCAAAGATTCACATCGGAAACGAAACACTTGTTTGTCGTATCAAGGCTGCAGCGTTCGACGACTCTAACGAGGTTGCCATTACGCCAACGCAGTTACTACCTGGCTCTAATAGGATCGTTGTTGAGCTGGGCGATTCTGGCGGGGGAAGGATCGTGCGAGGAGTTGTGACCAATTGGAAACTTAAGACGGACTTTTCCAGGACAAACCTCGAGACTTT
>QHXL01000290.1:6836-7213 GCA_003222935.1 Acidobacteriota bacterium | reverse complement strand
GAAAGCGTCCTCGGCTTCGGAGTATCTCTTGAGCGCATAATATGACGAGCCTAACTCGACATAGCCGCGCGCAAACTTAGGGTCGGAACTGACCGACCGTTTAAACGCCTGGATAGCTCCTTCGTAATCCCTTGCCCTGAAGCGTTGTTTGCCTTTGAAAAAATAGACGGTTCCTGTTGGGGAAGGCAGGCTGTGAGCGATGATCGCGACTAAGAAGAAGAAAACTCCCCACCCGATGATTGCCCGTAAACGCATTTTCACACCCTTCTCAAGTGAAACCTACTGAGTTCCTTTGAGCCCAATGAATGAATTTATGAGGTGGAATTTGTCGGGAAGGGGCTTGACCAATCAAGCAAGATCGATCAAATCCATCATAG
>QHXL01000290.1:0-6821 GCA_003222935.1 Acidobacteriota bacterium | reverse complement strand
AGGATTGTTTCAAACTTTGGAGTGCGGGGACTTGTCACCGCTTTGTTATAGCAAGAGTCCAGGTATCCAGGTTCTTCTTTAACAAAGCGGTGACAAGTCCCCGCACTCCAAAGGTCAGTTCGAGGTTAACTCGGCGGTCTTCTCGGTAATATCTTTTTGCGCCCATTCGTTGTCGCGGCTCGCTTCGCCGGCTTTGGAACGTTTTGCCGCTTTCATCTTCTGAACGAGTTCCATGTGAGTCGAAAAGTAGGGCAGGCTCTTGCCGACAATCTCCTCAACCGAGTTGAAGCCTTTGTCAGTCATAAACTTCTCGACACCTTCCTTCAACTCGTCGATCATCTTCACGCCCTGAAGCATCACTCCCGTGCAGATTTGAACGGTCGACGAACCAAGCAGGAAAAACTCGAGAGCGTCGTGCGAGTTTTCAATTCCTCCGATGCCGCTAATAGAAACTTCCTTAGGTACGCCGAGAGCGAGTTGGCTTACCATTCGGAGTGCAATGGGTCGAACCGCTTGAGCTGAATAACCACCCGGGACTGCGTGACCCTCAACGGTTGGCATAGGTCTTAGCGTTTCGAGGTCGACTCCAATTACCGAAAGAATCGTGTTGATAGCCGATATACCGTCCGCCCCACCACGTATCGCTGCTAGCGCTGGTTCGCGAATGTTGGTGATGTTTGGCGTCATCTTCGCCCAGACGGGAATCGTAGCAACCTCTTTCACCCAGCTGGTAACTTCCTGGGTGAGATCAGGATGTTCGCCCATCTCGGAGCCCATCTTGCGCTCTGTCATTCCGTGCGGACATGAGAAATTCAGTTCGAAGGCGTCGACACCGGTTTCCTGGACCATGCGAGTCAGTTCCTGCCAACGACTCTTCTCGTACTCTTCCATAATGGAAGCGATCAAAATATGGTTGGGATATTCTTTCTTGACCTGCCGGAACTCGTCCAGCCAAACGTCGATGGGCCGATCGGAAATGAGTTCAATGTTTTCGAATCCGATTACTTCACCTGTCGTTCGCGAACGCAGTTTGCCGTATCGCGGGACGACGTTGACGACTTTCGCCGACTCGAGGCTGACAGTCTTCGCAACCGCCCCACCCCAACCGGCGTCGTACGACTTAGCGAGCACGCGTGCATTTGTTCCCGGAGGACCTGAGCCGAGCAGAAAAGGATTGGGAAACTTGATTCCGTTTACCGTTATTGATAAATCCATGTTAACTCCTACCTAAGAAGAATTAGCCGCAGATGAACGCAGATAAGAATTGATCAGAGAAAAGAATTCAAGCCCCACTTGAGTTCCGAACCCAGTACGGGTTCTGACCTGCGTTTTTCTGAGTTCATCTGCGGCTCGATTTCCTAATCAGCAACTAGTGATGCATAGCTATCTGGTCTGCGGTCTCTGAAGAACTGCCAGGTGTTGCGAACTTCACGGATCTTGTCGAGATCCAGATCAGCTACTACCAACGCATCCTGATCTCTTGGCGCTTCTGCGACAAATTGACCACGCGGATCGCAGAAGTAACTCTGGCCGTAAAACTCGCCAATGTCCCAGGGTTGTTCATGGCCCACGCGATTGATAGCTCCGATGAAGTATCCATTCGCAACGGCGTGAGCGGGCTGTTCCAGTCGCCACAGATATTCCGACAAACCCGCGACTGTTGCCGACGGATTAAAAACTATTTCGGCGCCGTTCAAGCCGAGGGCGCGCGCGCCTTCAGGAAAATGCCGGTCGTAACAGATGTAGACACCGATACGCGCAAAGGCCGTGTCGAAGCACGGATAGCCAAGGTTGCCGGGTCGAAAGTAAAACTTTTCCCAGAATCCCGGGTTGACGTGCGGGATGTGATTCTTACGGTACTTGCCGAGGTACTTTCCATCGGCGTCGATAACCGCCGCGGTGTTGTAGTAGATGCCAGTGATCTCCTCTTCGTAGATCGGCACCACGATCACCATGCCGTTTTCCTTCGCAACTTCCTGCATCAGGCGAACCGTGGGTCCATCCGGGATGCGTTCCACAGCTTCGTACCAACGCGTCTGTTGTTCAGCGCAGAAATACGGTGTTGTGAAGACTTCCTGCATACAGATAATTTGCACACCTTGTTTCGCCGCCTGTTCGATAAAGCCAAGGTGCTTCTCAATGTTGAGTCGTTTTATCTCTTCAATTGGCGCGTCGGTAGGTCCAGCGTTTGAGCATTGAATAAGTCCGCATTTGACGGTGCGTGGCATTCGGAAAGTCTCCCTTCAACAGACCGGCAAGATTATTTCTTTATGATTTGGTTATGCGAGTCGTTCACTCAAATAGTTCATTGCTGTGAACGTTGCACTTCTGACTTCATCAAAACGTAGTATATGACGAATCCAAGGCCGAACGTAACGAACCATGCATACGTGTAGAGCGTGTCGAGGGGATTCGGATTACTGACCTGGCCTCCTGGTGTCGAGGCGGCTCGAATAAAGCCCGGCACGACAGGAACGATAGCAACGACCAACGTAATGATTGCTCGCCAGTTCACACCGTTACTGTATCTGTAGATACCGTTTGGATTGAATAGTTCCGCAAGCAGTAAACGCCGTTTTCGCAGGACCCAGTAGTCGCAGATTAAAATACCCGCGATAGCTCCCATCAATCCCGAGTATCCGATCAACCAGGTAAAGATATAGGCGCCCATCGACGACATCAATTTCCAGGGCATCATCAACACGCCGATAACCGCGGTGATCAGTCCACCTGTGACGTAGGAGATCAGCCTTGGGTTCAGATTCGAGAAATCGTTTGAAGGGGAAACGACGTTCGCGGCCATATTAGTAGTCAGCTGCGCCGCAAAGATTACTGCCGTCGCAAACAGAACGATCACGACGCTATCGAATCGCGACATCAGATCCACTGGATTTGGAATCGCCACTCCGTAGATCAGCAGTGTGGCACTGGTAACTGCTACACCGATAAATGCGAAAGCCGTCATTGTCAGTGGTAGCCCGAGGGCCTGGCCGAGCATCTGTGACCTTTGTGATTGAGCGTAACGAGTAAAGTCAGGAATGTTGAGACTAAGCGTGGCCCAATAACCGACCGAGGCAGTCAGCGCCCCGGGAAAGATGGTCCAAAAAGTGTTCTGTTGTTTTTGCAGCGCCGCAGATTGGGTTAACACATGTCCCAAGCCTCCGGCTCGCCATGAGGCCCAAATCAGTAGGACCAATCCACCGATAAGAAGTAACGGCGCCGACCATGTTTCGAGGTGCTTGATACCTTCGACACCTTTCAAAATGATGAAGACCTGGATGCCCCAAAAGAGGAAGAATGCTATCCATGTATGAATCGCGACTTCCAGGACCGCTGCACCGCCGAATAGAGTTTTCCAGGCCGGAAACATCAGACTAAGAAGAGCATCGATAGCGGTACCGCCGATCCATGTCTGGATTCCGAACCAACCACATGCGACAACCGCTCGTAGCATCGCGGGCACGTTCGCGCCCACTGTCCCAAAGGCGGCGCGACTGAGCACGGGAAATGAAACGCCGTACTTGGTACCAGCATGCGCGTTGAGAATCATCGGAATGAGCACGATTGTGTTGCCGAGCAGGATCGTGATCATTGCCTGCCACCAGTTCATTCCTGCTTCGATGAATCCGCCCGCAAGGGTGTAAGTGGTTATCACAACACTCATGCCGATCCACAACGCAGCAATATTCCAGGTGGACCAGGTGCGTTCTTTTATCGTGGTGGGAGCAAGATCTCGATTCCAGAGTGGACTGTTGGAAACGTCCTTCTGCAATTCTTCAAAGTCACGCCGGGTATTTATCGAATCAGATGACAATTGGTTGCTCCGTCGAGAGTAGTCTGGTCTCTGTGCTTACTCCGTGTTCTCTATGTTTCTGTGGTGGTCCAATTTTAACCAAATAGCACCACAGAGAAACAGAGAACACGGAGTAAGCACAGAGGGTTTCAATCCTGGTTGCGACTCAATTGAGTTCAAACTTCACCGTTACCCGAGCCGAAACCTTTATCTGCCCCAGGGCGAGTGTACCTTCAGTTTCACTTGCACCCTCAATGCTGCTTACGGTGTTCTGACTATAGTTTGCCATTGCGGCAAATCGCTGGGGTGCTTCCTCTTCAATTGAATAAGCCTTGCCAATCTTTTGTCCGATCTGGGCAGTCAGGGCGACGGCTTTTTCCTGCGCGGCCTGGATTGCCATAGCTCTAGCTTGATCGCGGTACCTTCGCATATCTGAAGTCTGAAAACGGACCGAGTTAAGCCGGGAAACGCCTGACTCGATCAACTCTGATAACAACTCCTCAGCCTGAGTAACGTCGCGAAGAGTGAATAGAAGGTCCTTGCGAACGGAGTAGCCGATGAACAGCCGGCTTTCATCGTTACCGCGATAACGAGGCTCGAGTTTGATGTAGTCGGTTTGAACGTCCTTAGCCTGCACCTTGTACTTGCGCGTTAGATCGATGATCTTTTTCAGGCGATCGTCAGTTTGAGTTTTTGCTGTGCGCAGGTCTTTGTGGATGGTCTGGACCGTGAGATCGAAAACAACTTCGTTAGGGGGAACATTGACCTCTGCTTCCCCCGTGACAGTGATCAATCTAACCCCAATCTGGTCATCTGCCAGGGTCGGTAACGCGCATGCCAAAACAAATACCAGGACTGCAACACTGTAGAAAGCTCTCTTCATAATTCTCCCTTGCGTTAGCTTTAACATCTCATTCTCCCCAGGCTTTAGCTCGGGGTAAGGGGCTTCGGAAACCGTTGAAACGGTTTCGGAAAATTCGTTGCGAGCGCTGATCCCCGGGCTAAAGCCCGGGGAGAATGAAATGGGATTGCAACAGACCGCTTAGAAATTTCTGTATCCCAACCTTATGACTATCTTGCGTCAGACACGACGTAACCATTCGAGTTAACGGTTCATCGAATCCTGCATGAACTTATCGACGTCGCTATGTAACTTCCCGAGCGACTTCTCGTCGATGTACATCATGTGACCCGCTTCGTAATAGCTTGTCGAAAAATTCTTCAATAACAACGGATCGATGCTGATGTGGTTAAGGGTGTATTCGACGGCATAGTAGGGAGTCGCCATGTCGTAATAGCCCATCGCAACGAAGACTTTGAGATAAGGATTTTTGGCCAAAGCATTACGCAGAGCGACGCTTGTATCGACGTAGTTGTTGTTTGTTCCCCAGTTCCATGGACCAATGCCACCACCGAGAATGTAGTATTCGAGATCCGTCTTGTAACCAAGTTCAGATCGTACGTAGTTATTGAACGTCGTGGTGTAGGGAGGGCGAATAGCCGACTCGCTCGCGTCGTAATCAGTGCTGTCGCTCGCGAGGTTTGAATCGTAGCCCTTGAATCTGCTGTCGAGCCGCCCAATGGATCTTCGTTCGGTTCTAAGAAGTTCCTTCCGGAAGAGGTTCAGATTTACGCGCAGGTTTGCGTAGTCGAGGAACTTTTGATCGAGGCCGGTGAAGTGAGCCAGCTGCCTGATAGCGTCCTGGCGTTCTTTGTCTGTGAGCCGTGCTCCTTTTTCCAGGACGGCTGCGTACTCACCCGACGCAAACGCCTCGGCCTCTGCCACGATTTTTGCGACCGGTTTGGACTGCATATCAGGTGCAAGTTTCTTGTGATACCAGGCTGTCGCTGCGTAAGAAGGAAGGAATAATGTATACGGAATGTCGTTCCCCGGGGCGAAGTTCGTCGTCTCGAAATTCATGATCGTGGAAATGAGCATGATCCCATTGAAAGCAATACCACGATCCACGAGGTAACCTGAAAGAGCTGATGCACGCGTTGTCCCGTAACTCTCTCCGGCGAGAAAAAGCGGCGACGTCCAGCGCTCATACCGCGTCAGGTACATTCGGATAAACTCCCCAACCGATTCGATGTCTCCTTGCAAACCGAAAAACTTGGTAGCCAGTTCAGGACGCGTCGCGCGACTGTAGCCGGTTCCTACAGGATCGATGAAGACAAGATCCGATTTGGTTAACCAGGTACCTTCGTTGTCGACCAACTGATATGGAGGCGCCGGCATTGTGCCGTCTGCATTCATCTTCACGCGCTTCGGACCGATAGCGCCCATGTGTAGCCATACTGAAGCGGAACCCGGCCCACCATTGAAAGAGAAAGTGAGCGGACGTTTTGGACCATCCACGACATAACTCGTGAAGAACATGCGTGCTTCAACTTCGCCCTCACGATTCTTGATTGGCATCATACCGGCCGTCGCCGTGTAGTTGATTGTTTGTCCGCCAACAGTGATGGAGTGCTTTGTTACAACGGGAGGCTCTTCGGGAGTGGGTGTAGCTGTTGCTTGCGGTCTACCACCTTGTTGCGTTGTTTGAGTGGTTGTTGCCGGTGTCGCAGTTGGCTGTTGTTGACCACCGGGAAACTGACCCTGGCGTTGACCGCCACCCTGGAAGAGCAGGGCGAATAGAAGAATAGAAGCAAACATTTTGAATTAGGCTCCGTTTGGGGAATTCTGGAAAGGCGTTCAGGCAGGCGAATAGTAAGCGAAGCGAATGAGCCGGACAAGGGTAATGAAGATTTTGGTCTCGGCTTTCTCGCTTGTTTCGCTTCGTAGAAAGAAACCCAAATGACCTAAATCAATCTCCAAACAGGTTGACGATCAGCGGTCGCCAGTGCTTCACTCCGGAGGAGTGACATGTTTATAGCTCCGTGCCCCCTCGTGATCATGGCCGAAGGTGGCGGAGTCAATAAATCGGTCGCCATTCACACTAAGGTTTTATCAACCTCACGCTCCTTAGGAGCAGAAAGCGTGGCACCTCATGGCCAATACCTTCTCACAAATCTACATCCAAAC
>QHXL01000289.1:452-6580 GCA_003222935.1 Acidobacteriota bacterium | reverse complement strand
TTGTTTTGAACTATTGGCCCACCGAGAGAACCACCAAACTGGTTGAGACGAAGAGGAGATTTTTGGCCAATGATGTTGTCAAAGAAGTTGGCCGCATCAAGCGCGTCGTTGCGAAAGTATTCGAAGAGTGAACCATGAAATCTATTACTACCCGACTTCGTGACAACACTGACCTGACCACCCGTGCCGGTGCCGAATTCCGCGGGAAAATTGTTTGAATCGACGCGAAATTCTTGAACGTTCTCTAAGCTCGATTGAAGTCGAAAAGGCGTCGGAAGTTCACCGTTTAGATTTCCTGGAGAGGCGTCGATGATGGCGGAACCTTCAATACCATCGTAGCGGATGACGTTCTGCTGGACAGCGCGTCCGCTAAAGCGAATGTCTCCAAACGTTCCCGATCCACTATTTACGGAGCCGGGCGCTTGAAGATAAAGCTGCGAAAGCTGGCGGCCATTAAGGGGCAGTGATTCAACTTCACGCGGATTAACGTTGACGCCCATTGAGGCTGAACCGGTGTCGATTGCTGATTCCCCGGTGGCGGTGACATCAACCTTGGCCTCGACTCCAGTGGCCTGCAGCGTCAAGGCTAAATTCAGCTCCTGGCCCACCAAGACCTGAACATTTGTTACTCGAACGGTGAGGTTCTGTGCTGTGGCGGTTACCGTGTATGACGAAGGCTTAAGTGCGGCAACAATGTAATAACCAGCCTCGTTAGTTGTCGCAGTACGTTCTTCTCCGGTGCGCTCACTCTTGATTAGAACAGTCGCCCCTGGAACGATTCCCCCGTTTGCGTCTGTGACCGTTCCCACGATGCGTCCTTGATCCGATTGGGCCAAAACGCCGCTGGGTGTAAACGAAATAATTGCCAGGGCCACGAGTACGACCCATTTGAGATTACGGGGACTGATGAAAACCATAACTATTCTCCTGTGTTGAGAGATGATTCAATACTTGGACCTCGAAAGGCTTCGAGGTTCGACTTTCCGATCGAAAGTCACCCTGGATTCAGATTGTGTTTCTTCAAGGCGCAAACATAAGCCTGGCCGGTTAAAGCGCTGTGAATTACGCCTTAAATGTTTGTTAAGCCGACCTGGGAGGTGGGCGTCTTAGGGCAGTTTTAGGGCAGGCTCATTAATTAACATCAAATTAACATCGACGTAACACCTGGAAACTACGATGGCCCCTCTTCAAAACAGCCTCGGCATTTTCGGTTCAGAGACCTCTTGAATCATGGCCCTTTCCAATGAACTCAGCAGCGAAATTGCTGCGGCAATTTTGGCAAACCAAAACTCTCCCCAGGATCTTTTGAAACTCAAACAGATTCTTTTAGAAATTCATTCAGCCCTGCAGAAGATGTCTGAAAGTTCCCACAACAGTCGGCTTCGAGAGTTGGCGATTGGTACAGCCAAGTTTCCTGATCAGCGCCAGCACTGAAAGACACACGTCTACACGTAGAGCGCGCAAAGACGATCCTGATCTCACTTAGTTGTTGAAGTATTGAGCGAAGGTGGGCTATTTACGGGTTAAGGGAGTAGCACGTACCGCAGCTGTTTGCTTGCTAGCGATCAAGCCGCCGACAACGGTCGAATCCCATATCAACCAGAAGCGTCGTGTCCGATCAGTGTGAGGATCGCGTTGCTCAAAAGCGAGACGAACTAATCTGGTTCCAAAGTTCGGATCAGTCTGCATTGATAGAGCGGTGAAAAAGTAATTGCTTCGCAAAGGTAATCCGAGTTCGTGTCTCATCTCGTTGATGTGGGCCTCGCATTCACCCAACGAGTCTTCCGTCTCCGCGTCCTGCGAGTCCGCCACAACGTGATCGAGTTCGTGGAGAAAGCCCCAACCCACGTCAAACGCTGCGCGTGCCTGCTGGTCGCCAGTCAATTGATGAAAATCCGAAAAGTCGATTAAAACAACAAAGGCACTTAATGCGCTGTTCGCCTTGGTCCAGCGACCCATCACGACGCGACAGAAAGCCACGTCCGCGCGGGAACTAGCATCCTCAATGACAACAATATTCTCTCCACTGACTGCATTCTTTAGCAGCTCGCGGGCACCATGAGAGCCTCTCTCGGAACTGTCGGCACCGAGACGTAAGAATCCATCAGCGTCAAAACTTAACTTGGTTAGACCTGAAATGCTTCGCAGCTTTGAGACTAACTCGTTTCTTTTGGCCGGACTGACGGTATCTCGGATAGCGACGCTACCTTTATTCGTTGCAAATGTAGACACAACAGAAAAGGCTATCACTACTAGTATGAAGCCGAAGCTCGTGATTCGTGGAGAATGAGAGATTGAAGTGTCTCTGGGGTTCACTAATAAATCCTCCCAGCGATGTGTTCGGCGAAATCGTAGTGCGTCGGTTTAGGATTAACTCGCGACACGGGGAGGTCGCGTTGGCTGCGATGTTACCAAAATGTTAACAACCGGAGTACTGAAAAGTTTTATTTGAGGGTCATTGGGCCATTAACCTTTCATCCACCTGAACCTCACGTGAAATTTTTCAGATGGCCCTTAACTGACATTTAACTCGACGGTCATAGTCGCGTAACTCGACCCGCCTAATTTGTAGGGGCGTCCCTCCGTGGGCGCCCCTCCTCTGCAAAAAACGATGGCAAATTGAGCGGCGCCCACGGAGGGACGCCCCTACAAATTAGGACAGGGAAGGCTAATTATGATTAGAAGAAAGAAAAACGAGAACGTGAACTCGTTCAGAGCTTCGTGTAGTTCGTGTGGTTCAAAAATTCGTGAGACGAAGGGAGACGACAGACCGGGCGTTTGCTTGAAATGCTTCTACAAAAATCTCAGCAAACATCTACGAACTCAAAAGCGAACGGTCTATGGTGAGTTTGTCAGCGATCGTTAACTAGTCCTCGTCCTTTGGTACTTTGAGCCATTCCAAATGACCCTCACTGCCACTCAACGACTTCCACGATTCGGTATCAAGTTTGATCTTCGCGAGGGCCGCTGTCGGCATCTCGCGAGATGCCCCAGTTAATAACCTCAGCAAGTTTTCCATACCTGGGTTATGGCCCACTATCATTAGCGACTCGTGATCACTTTCAACCTTTCCTAACACCTCAAGGAGACCGCTCAGTTCGGCCTCATAGATTTGTGGATCGAACCGCACTTCGGGATCCAGGGAAGCATGTTTTAGCACGATCTTGGTCGTCTCTCGTGTGCGTTGAGCAGGCGAACTCACGACTAAAAGGTCGCTAAGCTTCTCCTTGCGAATCAACTGTCCAACCATCTTGGCCGCTTCTCTGCCCCGCTTTTTAAGCGGCCGATCGAAGTCGCTCAAGGTTTCATCATGCCAGCTTGATTTGGCATGTCGTAAGAGGTACAAAGTTCTCATTGATTCACCCAACTCATTAGTTTTGGTTACGATGTAACAGCCTTATCCTAACGTCATGCGCCGATGATTTCCTACGGAAAACACCAATTCCCGGGCAAACTTTTTGTCGTTGAGGGTACTGACGGCAGCGGGAAATCGACACAATTGGCGTTGCTGCATCAGTGGCTAAAGGCCGAAGGCTATCCCGTGTTCTTTTCAGAATGGAACTCGTCGCCACTGGTTAAAGATACGACAAGACGCGCCAAGAGACGTCATCTGTTTACGCCGGCGACGTTTTCACTTCTCCATGCTACCGATTTCGCCGATCGCACCGAGCGCGACATCATTCCACCACTTAAAGCCGGCGCGATTGTGCTTGCAGATCGGTATATTTACACAGCCTTCGCGAGAGACGTAGCGCGTGGTTGCAACCGGGAGTGGGTGCGCCAGGTTTATTCATTTGCGGTTAGACCAACAGTCGCGTTTTTCTTCAGGGCTCCGTTGGATGTCGCAATTGATCGAATCGTCTCCGGACGGCCAATCCGATGATCCGGAAGAAAGTTTCACAATATTCCAAGGTAAGATCTTAGAAGAGTATGATCGGATGGTTCCGGAATTTGGCCTGACTGTGATTGATGCGAGCCGCTCAATCGAGCGACAGCAGCGTGAGATGCGCATGCTGATCAGTCAACATCTCAAGAGAAGGCGGTCCAAAATACATTAGTACGAAGCAGTTCTATGGAACGCATCTTCCGGGATTAGATCCGGAAGAATACAGCGGCAAATTGATCGTCATCGAAGGCACCGACGGTGTTGGTCGATCCACTCATATTGCCCTGCTGCGAACCTGGCTCGAGTCGCGCGGACACGCGGTGCTGGATACAGGAATGACCCGATCCATACTTGCCGGTCGAGGTATCAAGAAGGCCAAGACTGGTCACACGCTTGGTCGCCTCACCATGCAGCTTTTCTACGCAACAGATTTCATCGATCGTCTCGAGAATGAAATGTTGCCGGCGTTACGCTCAGGCTTCGTTGTACTGACTGATCGATATATCTACTCGGCACTGGCGCGGGCTGAAGTCCGCGGTATCGACTCGACCTGGATCAGATCGATCTACGAGATGGCCGTCGTCCCGGACGCAGTCTTCTATCTGCGAATTCATTCCCCACAACAACTCGTCGAAAGGGTGCTTGCATCCGGTCGCGGCTTTGACTACTGGGAATCGGGAATGGACCTTCATCTCGGCGAAGATTTCTACGACAGTTTCGTGGAGTACCAATCGCGAATGTTGCGGGTGTTCGACCGTATGAGTAACGAATTTGGATTTCACACACTCAATGCGTCGCGTTCGGTTCGCAGTGTGGCCGCAGATCTTCGCAGGGCTGTGGCGAAGGTAGTTGATGAAGTTCCATTGACGGACGAGAGTACTGAGACAAGAGCATCCACTGTTACACAATTTTCTTCACCAAACTCACCTGCGCCTATAATCATGGCAGACGCTAAGAAGAAGGCGCTTCCTTGAAACTCGCCGCAATCGATATCGGATCCAATTCAATCAAAATGGTTGTAGTCGAGGCTGCAGCCAGTAATTCTTTTGCGGTCCTCGTGCGAGAGCGAGAAGTTGTCCGCCTGGGCCACGACACACTGATCAAGGGATACCTAAGTCGAACGGCAACTCTTCGTGCGATCAATTGCATTAAGCGCTTTCGTTTAATAGCCGAAGCTCGAGGCGTTGAAAAAATCATAACTATCGCGACCGCTTCTGTGCGCGAGGCAAGCAACGCTGCAAACTTCATCAAAAGCGTCGAACGGCGGACCGGTTTGCACGTCGAGGTGCTTTCAGGAATTGAGGAAGCACGTTTGATTGGACTCGCTGCTTCACAAGCCTGCGGAAACCGAGCATCAATACATCTGAACATCGACATTGGTGGAGGCTCGACCGAATTCTCAATTTTTCGCAAAGGAACGCCGCTACGCCTTATGTCAATGAAGCTGGGCGCCGTGGGTTTATCAGAACGTTTCATCGCTTACGATCCTCCGCGTAAAAAAGAACTCACCGAGCTGCGCAATGAAATTCGTGCGGCGTTTCAGCGACCTTCACGCGAACTGCGCGGCCTTAAATGGAAAAGCGTAACGGGTACCTCGGGCACAATTCTCGCTCTTGGCGGACTCATTAGTCGGCGTTTGGCCAGCTCCAATAGACCACCCGATGTCGCACAACCAGTGGCTACTGAAATTCGTTTGAATCGTCTGGCGAAACTAAACATCAAGATGGCGGGATTTTCATCACGGGCAAGGCAAGCCAGGGGTCTTACTGAGCAACGAGCCGAAATCATTGTCGCCGGAGGTCAAATCCTTGAAGGAGCGATGACAGCATTAGGAATTGGATCCATTCAAACTTGCGATTGGGCACTGCGCGAGGGCGTCATTATCGATGCGCTTCGCGAGTGGGAAGACCTGAAACGTCCGCCACTCCCGGACAATGTAGATCCAAAATTACTGGGAGTACATGCAGTTGGTAAGCGTTTCGGTTACGAAGAGGCACACGCGCACCAGGTCGCGCGTATCGCCGAACGAATATTCGACTCCATTTCTTCGAATCAGGGCTTAACTCGACACCAGCGTCTCCTTTTGTCCGCAGCTGCGTTGTTACATGACGTGGGTTATCACATCGCGCACGAATCGCATCACAAGCATTCTTATTACCTGATTGAAAACTCGGAACTAACGGGCTTTTCAGAGATTGAACGCTCATTGATCGCAAACATAGCGCGCTACCATAAGGGCTCA
>QHXL01000289.1:0-379 GCA_003222935.1 Acidobacteriota bacterium | reverse complement strand
ACTCGCCGACGCTCTCGACCGTCGCCACGACAGCCGTGTAGATGAAGTAAGTTGTCGCAGGACAGGTGAAGTGCTGAGTGTACGATTAGCGAGTTCGCGTGAGTGTGACGATGAGATCACCGAAGCGAAACGTCGCCTCGATTTGTTCGAAGACAGTTTTCAGATGATGGTAAGGCTGAGTGTGCGTTTCGCGCCAACGAGACGCCGGGTCGTAAAAAAACCTCTGGTCCGTCGAACTTCACGCTGAACTAATGCACTAATGAAGTGGGACGAGTGAGAGTGCTCAACTTGAGAAGGGCTTTCTAGAAAGTGCAGGTTGGGAAGGGAGCAAGCGGAGCGACAAGTACCTCACTAGAAAAAGTGCAAGTTGGGAAGGGGG
>QHXL01000288.1 GCA_003222935.1 Acidobacteriota bacterium | reverse complement strand
GGAGCTTTTCAGGGGTTATCACAAACTCGATGGTCTTGCTTTCACCTGCGCCCAGGGTTACACGTCGGAAGTCTTTCAGTTCCTTAACCGGTCGCGTCACTGAGCTCACGACGTCGCGAATATAGAGCTGAACAATCTCGTCGCCTGCTCTCTTTCCGGTGTTGGTTACAGTAACGCTGACTGTTGTTTTTCCATCCACACTGATTCGAGCCGGCGTGATTGTTGGAGCCGAATAGCTAAACGTCGTGTAACTCAATCCAAAACCGAACGGGAAGAGCGGGTCCTTGTTAGCGAAGAGGTAGCCACGACGACCGGACGGTTTCTGGTTGTAGTAAATCGGAAGTTGTCCAACTGAACGCGGAAAACTTACAGCGAGTTTTCCACCCGGGTTGTAATCGCCAAACAGCACATCAGCCACCGCGGTTCCGGTTTCCTGGCCCAGGTAGAATCCCTCCAGGATTGCAGGTACATTTTCCGCGATGTAGTTGATCGATAGTGGCCCACTGTTGACGAGCATGACGACTGTCGGCTTGCCGGTGGCAACAACCGCTTTAGCCAATTCGTTTTGTGCGCCAACGAGGTCGAGACTGTCACGGTCACCCAGGTGATTGTCAGCCCAACCTTCTTTATTCGTATCTTCGTTACTTCCCAGAACTAAGACAGCTACGTCGGCTGACTTCGCCGTTTCAACAGCTTGCTGGATCAGTTTTCTGTCTTCTGCCGGATCGCTCAAGTTTGAAGTGTCGGCCCACCAGTCGCCACCTTCTTTTGTTATCTTGCAACCCTCGGCGTAGCTGACTTTGATTTGAGTTCCAACCTTTGCGGTAATTCCCTGTAAGACACTCACGCCACGTCCGGGTTTGTCGCTGTAACCACCCAGGTGAACGCGTTCGGCGTTTGGACCAATTACAGCTATGGACTTGATTGAGTTTCGATCCAGCGGGAGCAAGTTTCCCTCGTTCTTCAGTAATACAATTGATCGACGCGCGGCCTCGGCAGCCAAAGCCTGGCTCGTTGCTGAATTCGTAACTTCGACTGTTCGCGATTCATCAACGTAAGGATTCTCAAAAAGTCCGAGCAGAAACTTCGTTCGCAGTACCCGACTGACTGCGTTGTCGAGAGTCGCTTCCGATACCTTCTTGTCTTTTACAAGCTGAACCAGCTGTAGATAGATATCAGGGTCCGGTGTTTCAACATCAACACCCGCCTCGATGGCGAGCCTGGCCGCCTGGGCTTTGTCTTCTACTACTTTATGAATTTCCTGCAGTTGCCCCAGGGCGTAATAGTCGGAAGTTATGGGGCCTTTGAAACCCCACTCTTTTCGCAAAACGTCATCGAGCAACCACTTGTTGATGCTTGAAGGAACGCCGTCGATCTCGTTGTAAGAGGGCATGACGCTGATCACCCCTGCTTCTTTCACTGCGGCTTCGAAGCTTGGTAAAAACACTTCTCGCAACAATCTCTCCGAAAAGTTTGCTGGTCCGACATTCGTGCCCGCTTCAGGTTGACCGTGCGCCGTAAAATGCTTGGCGGTCGCGACGACATGTTCGCCGTCGACGTTTGGGCCTTTACCTTGAATCGCTTTTATCGCTGCCACTCCGAGTCGCGACGTTAAATAAGGATCCTCGCCATATGTTTCTTCCGTTCGTCCCCAGCGGGGTTCGCGGGCCAGGTCAAGATTTGGTCCCAGCACCTGGTGACTTCCACGCAAGCGGGTTTCAAGTGCGGCGACAGTGAACACCCTGGTTATCAAGTCCGGGTCCCAACTGCTAGCCATTGAAATTGGTTGCGGAAAACTGGTGCTACCCTGGGCCATGTGACCGTGAAGTATCTCGTCGTGAAACATGGCAGGAATGCCGAGACGAGTGTTTTCAAGCAACCACTTCTGTACTGAGTTTGCGAACGCGGCGCCTTCACGCGGACCTTTGCGCTCACGCTGCCTGGCAATCTGTCCGATGCCATACTTCATTACTTCCCTGGCTTTTTCGGGTGACAACTCACCGCGATCAATCGCAAAGTCGTTTTGTTTGACCTGCGGCCTCTGTGACCAGAGACAAGTTAACTGGGCAACTTTCTCCTCGAGGGTCATTCGCTTAAGTAAATCGGCCACGCGCGCGTCAACACTAAGCTTGGCGTTTTTGTAATCAGGTGTGCCGTTCTGCGAGTGGCTGGTCCACAACGGAGAGGGAAGCAGTAGCACTGAGAAGACAAGAAAGCAAACAATAGATGCTCGTTTGAGCCTCAAGCGGCGCAAGTAGTTTCCATTAGTCATAGTTTATGGTGAGTCCGAACCTTTGTTAGTTGTTAATACGCTATTTGTCATTTTGTAAGCGCCAGCAGTCGGTGGTCTGCCGCAAAAATGGAAAATGACAAATGGAAAATGACCAATTAGCTGTCGATTGATATCTCACAAATGACCTGGCGCGATTTCAGACGCTAGCGGGTTGTGCTACCCGAGAAATCTACCCACTTACTGAAGTTTCCGGCAAAAAGTCGCGAAACGTCGCGCACGATTTCATTCGATGTGACGGGGCGGCCACTGTCTAAAAGTCGTGCGTATGTTTCATAAAGAGATTCGGTTATCACGATGCGAGCGTGCTGCCATTTGTAGATCAGCTGTTCGAGAACGCGAGCATCAGAATGCTGGGGAACGAAACTCGGTCCAATAAGCTCGAGCCTCTCGTTTGTGATTTCTGAAACGATTGAAGGGTTATTCAAAAACCACCAGCAGCCAAACGGCATCAAGTTATTGAATTTCCTGGCGGCGACACAGAGTTCGTGCTGGTTCTCTCGCGACAACATCGTCGCCAGGAACTTCGCCTCCGGATAATCAGCACAAATACGTTCCAGGGCAGTTATGTCAGCTTTGCCAAGTCCATCACCGGCGGCCCTGAGTGCTGGATTCACTCCCCGGCGGACACCCATCATCAGTGCTAATGAAAGATTGTGTTCGTGCGCTGTTGGGAGGATCACTTCCCGAATTAGCTGTGTGCGTTCGTCATCTGCCGGATATTCGAAATCAGCGGGCAGCGAAACCGCCATGTAAACAGGCCGCATTCGCAGGATCCACTTATCCAGAAAACGTCTTATTTCAAGATGAGTCTCGGTGTTCAGGGTTGTGCTGACGTTGAAGCCCTGGCTCTTCAGTCCGTCGACGGCAGTGGGCCAATCGTTCAATAACGTATCGAGCCGAAGTGAAGCATGAAAGCGTGCGTCAGGCTCTATACCAGCCTGCCAGGTGACGAGCTCCTGATCATGAAAAGGATCGTTCGTCATCACGACATCGCTGACGCAAGCCGTTTCCAATACACGGTCCAGGTGTTCTCGCGGATCCTGCGAACTAAAAAACTCGCGAGCTTCTGCGAGATTCTCAGCCCTGGTATCAAGATTGAAGGCATTCAAAATCGTAACGATGCCGCGCGTGGCTTCTGACAAGGGGGTGTTTTCGACGAAGAGAGTTTTCCAGATGAAGTCAGCGCGCTCCAGTTTGGTCATTCTCCAAAACTGGGCATGACTCAGGTCTGTCGAGCGAAAGACCTCGGCGATCAAATAGTGATAAGTGAGGAGATCATCGATGCCTGAAAGAAAGAGACTGTCGAACTCAAGCGGGTGTACGTGGGTGTGAACGTCAATCGCCGGTGTCTTCCTGATCGCAAGCTCCAGCTGCTGCCGAAGGTTTCCTTTATCGGTCAATAACTCGGCTTGCAAAGCTTGGCCCTCCACCACACTAATCATCGTTCCGTCCCTTTCTCGAGTTTCATAATTTGATATTGGCCGGGGTTCGCCCGTCATGCGCGTCGGCCCAGCGATCGTTTGGAACAGTTGGAACCCAACCCGGTCGCAGCGGATCTTGATCGTATGGATAGGAGCCCAAACGTCGATACAGCTCTTTGTAAGCACTCAGTTTGTCGTAGTCGAGTTTTACACCCAGGCCGGGGGCAGTAGGTACCGCGATGTGGCCATCCCTTTATTCGAGTTTGCCACCGATTATTACGTCGTCGGTTAAGTGGTGGTAATGGGCATCAGCCGCGAACGATAGATTTGGAATGACTGCCGCCAGGTGGAGCATCGTGGCTAACTGGATTCCGAGTTCACCCGAAGAGTGCATCGCAACTCCAATTTGGAATGTCTCACAAACATTCGCAGCCTTAATGCACTGTCGGATACCACCCCAAAAAGTTGTGTCGAGTAGTATCACGTCGACACCAATATCGAGCGCGTTTGCAGCTAACTGTTCGAAGTTTACTACAACGGTATTTGTAGCCAGCGGCATCCGCACCTTTTCCCTGACTCGTCTCATGCCGGCCAAACCATAAACCGGGTCCTCGAGGTAGTCGTTTCTAATGTCTTCTATTTGCTGGCCAAACCAGATGGCCGTCTCAGTGGACCACACCGCATTTGGATCGAAGCGAAAACGATCACCTTCCAATTCAGCTGCTAGTGCGCGATAACACTCCAGTTCGTACTCGGGCGGAAAAACGCCTCCCTTGACCTTATGAGACGTGAAGCCAAATCGATCTTTCAGTGAGCGCGCATGGTTTACGAGTTG
>QHXL01000249.1:313-19686 GCA_003222935.1 Acidobacteriota bacterium | reverse complement strand
TTGGCTTGAAGTAGTTGCAGAGAAGTTAAGAAGTTTGCCGCCTGAATCGTCGCTTCCGACAAAGTGTAACGTGGTGGTCGAAGCCCTGAGTGACGCTGGCCTGATGTTGGAATACTACTCGTCTGATCTCTTGTTTTCTGACGAGGCGAGAGAAAAGTTTCTTGGACCGGATTTGAAGAAAAATGTCCGATCCGCTTTTTAGAGGCTCTTGCAAAAGTATGACTCAGAGCAGCGAATGAACTTTGGAATATTTTCAGGTTGGGAAGGTGGACCCTGTCCCCGCTGACATTTACTAAAGAACCCACTGAGATCAAGCGAGACGGCGGGGACAGGGTCCACCTTCCCAACCTGAAAATTGGCTAATGTGTCCCTTGTAATTCAGAAGCTGACTTTTGCCAGAGCCTCTTTAGCTTATCGTGCCGGGGAAAATTGATTGCTTAGCTCCTATAAAATTCGTGGCTAACCCTTAACGTAGTCACGACAAGCTAATCGCAAACCAGCATTTCGAGTTGGAGCTGCGGAGTAGCTTGAGAAGTTTTGATTGCTAGATCTGCGGCGGCGAGGAGTTGCAGTCCTTTAGCTATTTTTGTGGCATCACTTCTTTGGACCGTTGCCAGGAAGCTATCTCGTTTGAATGGAGGCAATGCAACGTTCCTAAAGACCTCGTCACGTCCACCACCGAGGGCCAGTACATATTTGCCGAGAGCGAGTTTGCGATAGTTACTGGCAATTAGACCAATCAGCATCACCGGTTCGGCGCCATCGTCGAGTAGCCGGTGTAACGTTTCCAGGGCACGCTTGCGATTGTTCGCCATCAAATGATCGCCCAGCTCAAAGTTTGAAAGCTCGCGAGACCTTCCAATCAAGTCGTCGACCAGCTCCATGCTGATGCTTTTGCTCCCAATAGCAGCTGCGGCAAGTTTATCGATCTCAGTAGAGAGAGTTTGTACATCAGTTCCAACCAGGCGAATCACTTCACTCAACACCTGATCGTCAGCACTAGCCTTCAATTCCTTGAGCCGTGTTTTGCACCAGGCTTTCGCCTCGGCATCTTTAATTGGCGAGAAGTCGACGACCACGCAAGAGTCCAGTAAGGCCTTGCTCGACGCTTTTCTTTTATCAAGGTCG
The DNA here is from genome assembly GCA_003222935.1 of Acidobacteriota bacterium. Classification (GTDB taxonomy): domain Bacteria; phylum Acidobacteriota; class Blastocatellia; order Pyrinomonadales; family Pyrinomonadaceae; genus PSRF01. The sequence continues at coordinate 18,558 of QHXL01000249.1, read as the reverse complement.
TCAGCGACGAGGATCATCACAGTGGATGGAACCGGATTCTCTAGATAGGCAATCAGGACTTGTTCATCATCTACACGTATCTTCGTGAAATCTCGAATCTTCACCACCCGCCGAGTAGACATCATGGGGAGTTGTTCGGCTGCCGCAACGGCCGATCGGATGTCGTCGGTAAGCAGCGTAAAGCTCATCTCATTAAACTCGCGAAGAGGACTGTCGTTCAGCGCGGCATCCGCAATGGCTTGCGCTGCGACACCTCGCAGATAACTCTCACAGCCGAGGAGTAGATAGAGGGGTTTGATGTCGGCCTTGAGTGAGCCCTCGAGTTGAGCGCGAGTCAGAGTCTTCATTATTTGATTTCAACTGCGTTGATGAGTGTAGAGACGATGCTTTCGGCGAAGCTGCGAGACATTCTCAAAACAGCAGGATCTTCTTCGTTGAAAAAGCTGCGCGGGTCGCTCGCAAATTCATACTCACCGCGGAAAACAAAGTTTTGATTATCGTAGAGCACCCGGTTTTCCGTCTGGTCGCGAACCGTAACAGCCGCGGTGATAGTCACCTCAAAAATTCGCGCTCGACCTTTGTCGTCCAGCAATACGCCACCGAAATTAAAACTTCTGATAACTCCTTCGATTACCGCGTCAGCTCCCTCGCGTTCGGCCTGTATTCGTAAGCCGCGTCCACGATGTACCAACTCTTTCATCACGGCACTCGTGAACCGCGAACCAATCTTATAACGCAGCGCCTGGCTTTCCATCTGGAACGAGGGCACAGCGACAATCTTGATCCGGGCTGGAAGCTGGTTCTTCGTCACTGGCTTATAACATTCGGCGAAGCCACTCACGAAAAACAGCATCAGTACAAACGACAGAATACGGAGGAGTTTGATCATTCCACTCTCTTTCGAATGAATTAATACAGAGTGGGGATTCTCTCTTAGCGACGTTCATGAGGCAAGTTCGACAAAAGGAATCTCTGATTAAAGTATTGAATCGAGTTGGGTTTTGTATTATCGTCCGCCCACCTCGCGTAGCGCACTTTGTCGGTTTTCCAGGTGACGGATCCCGACGCCCCAGTCAGGCTGGCCCTCTCAGGCTTGCTCCGCATTGCTTCGACGCCGGCCGAACATCATGGTTCGTTGATAAAGAAACTATCAGCTCGTACTACCAGTTACGAAACGCAATAGGAGAAGTCATGCCAGGCGCTAAAAAGAGATCCTCAACCAAGAAAACTCCCCGCAAATCAACCGCTGAAAGTTCGAATGCCAGTTCCAGACCTCTTGAAAAAACACTCGTGACCGGGCCGCGAAAGAAAAGGCAAGGTCCATCAATCCGCCTTTCAAATCACAAAGCCCGAAGCGTTTGGTTTCAAACTCGCGCCACCTGGCCCGTCCGCGAGGCTCCGGTGAAAACACTTGTTAGCGAGCGCACTCGAGTACAGAAGGCGCTCGCGCCTCCTGCGAACATCAGCAACAGTTGGGAATCTGTCGGTCCAACAAACATAGGTGGCCGGCTCACTTGCATCGCATGTCATCCAACCCATCCCGAACGCATCTGGGTCGGCGCAGCTGGCGGTGGAGTGTGGCAGAGCAGCGACGCAGGCCAAACTTGGGAATCGTTTTGGAACTCGCAGGACATCCTTAACATCGGCGCGATTGCGATCGATCGAAAGAGTCCGGACACGCTCTATTGCGGAACCGGTGAAGCCAACCTGTCACTCGACTCTTATCCGGGCGTTGGTCTATACCGCACCATCGATGGGGGACAGAAATGGCAGTTGCTTGCATCAACAGAACGTACGGGGATTCCCCGGCACATCGGAGTCATTGCGATCGATCCCTTCGACTCACGTCATATTTTGTTGGGTGGAGTTGGGTATGCCGAGGTTAGTCAAACAGGTCGAGATTTTGGTGGCATGTTTGTTTCCACTGACGCCGGTGTTACGTGGAAGAGACAGACCTTTATTTCAACGACAAATTACTGGTGCCATTCGATTGTCTTTCATCCAACCAAGAAAAACACGATCTTTGCGACTTTCACCGAACAGGGATCACGAAGTGGCATCTGGCGCTCAACTGATGGCGGTAAGAACTGGACCCATCTGACAAGCACCCTGCCGGATTCTGCACGTTTTGGCAGAACGAGTTTGGCTATCAGTCGTTCGAACCCGCAGGTGCTGTTTGCCTTTGCGACCGATGAGGCCAGCGGTAGTTCCGATTTATTGCTGGGGATCTTTCGCACTGCTAACGGTGGAGACACGTGGAAAAACGTCGCTGGGACACACTTCAAGGAAGAGGGGCAGATCTCTTACGGCAACGCGATTGTGATTCATCCGACGGACCCTGACATTGTGATCTGTGGCGGCGTCGATCTGCATCGCACTAAGAATGGCGGTCAAACATGGCAACAGATTTCTCAATGGGATCTCGAGCGTGACGACCCAAAGTACGCGCACGCCGATCATCACACGCTGCTCATGCCTGAAGCTGTGCCGGATCGACTCTACGACTGCAACGATGGCGGTCTGGACGTCAGCGAAAATGCGGGCCGGACTTTTACTAATCGGAGCAATGGACTATCAGTCACGATGTTCTACGACATGGATGTCGCACAGAGTAACGGCCTCGTTTACGGCGGAGGAGCCCAGGACAATGGAACCGTTGTTACGACGAGCGGTTCAGTGAGTAGTTTCTTCGAGTTGCTCGGAGGCGACGGTGGTTGGATTGTTTTTGATCCGGCGAATGAAGGTCGGGTCTACGCCTCCTACTACAACCTCAACATCTTTCGTTTTCGAGGAGAAGCTTTCAAGAACGTCTCACCTCCAGCTCCGAAGGCGGAGAAAAGCTCAATCTGGATGGCCTACATCACCCTGGATCCTACTGACGCTCAAACTGTGTTCACGGGAACTTTTCGAGTTTGGCGTACTCGAAACGACGGCAACAATTGGACGCCTGTGTCGCCGTCGCTGGACGGTAGCTCTATCTCGGCAATTGAAGTGGCGCCGGCAAATAACAAACGCATCTATGTTGGCACTGAGAACGGAGGATTCTTTCGCAGTCTTGATGGGGGAGACACGTGGAGTCCGAACCTTTCGAGTTCTGCGCTTCCGGGACATACCATCACGCGTCTGGAAACGAGCCCGACTGACTCGCGAGTGATTTATTGCACAGTCGCAAACTTCGGTCACTCGCATGTGTTTCGATCACAAGACTCGGGAGTGACGTGGGAAGACGTTGACCGTGGACAGTTGCCGGACGTGCCTCATCACGCGTTGCTAATTCGACCGGAAGAGCCAGGCAGACTTTATGTGGGAAACGACGCAGGCGTGTTTGCGCTGGATATTGTTTCGGGGATCTGGATGAATGTGACGAAGAATTTACCGAACGCGATGGTGATTGACCTGGTCTACCACACGAAGGACAAGACTCTCCTGGCTGCGACGTACGGAAGGAGCATCTGGCGTTTGCGACTGTAATTACTTCCCGGTGCGTTTCTGATACCACTCGGCACGTTGCTTCAGATTGTCGGAGCTTTCGCCAATCTTGGGTCTTACTGGCTTCAGAATTTGCTTAGAGTCAGTCTCAGTACAAGATTCGTCTTCAGTCGGCTTCTCGGCTTTAGATTTCTTTTCGTCTTTCTTACTGTTCATAGTGCCCAAGAGTATCACCAACGCTATTGTCAGGCGATACTACGCAGAGCGTCAGCCACGCGAACAGTTTCGACAGCCGCCTTTACGTCGTGCACTCGGACAATGTGTGCGCCTGCAAGAATTGCCGCGGTCACTGTCGCCATTGTGCCGTGAAGCCGCTCATCGGGCGGAGCAGGATTAAGGTTGTCAACGGAAAGCACGCGGCCAATAAACGACTTTCTGGATGTCCCAACCAGCACAGGTAAATCTGGAAAGGCAGCAATGATCTTGTCTAACTTTGCGATCAACTCCAGGTTCTGCTCCTGCGATTTGCCAAACCCGATTCCCGGATCCACGACGATCGCTTCCTGCTTAACACCACGCCGCATCGCCATCTTGATACTTGCTCCTAAGCTGCTCGTTACTTCCTTCATGATGTCAGCCACAGGCGGCAAGCGATGCATCGTCGCCGGTGTGCCCCGCGAATGCATCAGGACTAAACCCGCATCAGCCTTTGCCACGGCATCGGCCACATAGAAATCAAACCGAAGCGCTGAGATGTCGTTGACGATTGCCGCGCCAGCTGCCAGGGCCGCGGTAGCGACTTCTGACTTTGTAGTATCGACCGAGATTGGAACCCGAGAGTTCTTCACGAGTTCCTGGATGACCGGTACAACGCGAGTTATTTCATCTTCGGCTGAGACTGGCCCCTCACTGCCGGGACGTGTCGATTCACCGCCGACGTCGATGATGTCTGCACCATCGTCGATCATCTGGTTGGCGTGTTCGAGTGCTTTATTTGGTGAGAGGAATTTTCCGCCATCACTGAAGCTGTCGGGAGTGATGTTGAGAACGCCCATGATGAGCGTGCGTTCACCTATTGGTAGCTCATGGTCCCTGATGTGCCAGCTTCGCGACATGGTTCTGACTCTAATAGAAGTCAGCGAGGGGTTCAATGTCCGATATGCTAAAGCATATCGGACATAAGAAAAGGGGAATGAGCGTGAACTCATTCCCCTGGTGAATCGAAACTCTTTCCGACGTTTAGGCTGGTGCCGGATTGCCGCCAGTTATTGGTGGCAGGATTGGCTTCAGTGGCTTCGAAGTTGGCTCTTTCAATTGCGGGCGATCCTCATCGCCGCCATCTGCAAGGGGAGTAGTATCGTCGAGTGGAAGTCCCGCCACGATGCGACGAATCTCCACACCATCGAGTGACTCACGTTCGAGCAAAACTTCCGCCAGTCGAATCATCGTGTCGCGATTCTCTTCGATGATCCCTTTCGCCCGTTCAAACTGGGCCGTAACGATCTTCTTCACTTGCTCATCGATCTTGATTGCAGTGTCTTCAGAGAAGTCGCGGTGCTGAGCAATCTCACGTCCGAGGAAAATCTGTTCTTCCTTTTTACCAAACGTGAGTGGGCCCATTTCCGACATGCCATATTCGCAAACCATCGCGCGTGCCAACTCCGTGGCCCGTTCGATGTCGTTTGACGCGCCGGTTGTGATGCTGCCGAGGAACGTGTCTTCAGCAATGCGTCCGCCCATCAGAATCGCAATCTGGCCCAACAAATATTCCTGACTGTAGTTGTGACGATCACCTTCAGGAAGTTGTTGCGTAACACCAAGTGCCATTCCACGCGGGATGATGGTGACTTTGTGCACGGGATCAGCGTTAGGCACTTTCAGACCAACCAGCGTGTGACCAGCTTCGTGGTAAGCAGTGACTCGCTTCTCTTCGTTTGAAATCACCATGCTCTTGCGCTCGGCGCCCATGAGCACTTTATCTTTCGCCAACTCGAAGTCGCCCATTGCGACGAGCTTCTTGTTGTAACGCGCAGCATTGAGTGCTGCTTCATTAACGAGGTTCGCCAGGTCGGCGCCGGTAAATCCGGGGGTGCCCCGGGCAATCACGGAGATATCAACGTCTTCACCAAGCGGAATCTTGCGTGTATGAACCTTCAAGATACCTTCGCGACCACGCACATCAGGACGCGAAACAACAACGCGTCGATCAAAACGACCGGGTCTAAGCAATGCTGGATCAAGAACGTCCGGACGATTTGTCGAAGCGATTAGAATCACACCATCGTTCGATTCAAACCCATCCATTTCAACCAGGAGCTGATTCAGTGTCTGTTCGCGTTCGTCGTGTCCGCCGCCAAGTCCAGCACCGCGATGACGACCGACAGCATCGATCTCATCGATAAAGATAATGCAGGGTGCGTTCTTCTTGCCCTGTTCAAACAGGTCGCGGACGCGCGACGCGCCAACACCTACGAACATCTCGACGAAGTCTGAACCCGAAATCGAAAAGAAAGGAACATTCGCTTCACCGGCAATCGCACGTGCCAGCAAAGTCTTACCTGTCCCTGGCGGGCCCATCATCAAGACGCCTTTGGGAATACGGCCACCAAGCTTTTGAAACTTCTGCGGCTCCTTTAAGAACTCGATAATTTCCTGGAGTTCTTCTTTTGCTTCCTCGACGCCGGCAACGTCTTTAAACGTCACGCGCTTCTGTTGATTGTTGAGAAGTTTGGCTCGCGACTTACCAAACGAGAGGGCTTTATTGCCGCCCGACTGCATCTGGCGCAACATAAAGATCCAGATAGCGATGATAAAGAGGAGCGGCGCCCACGTTATGAGCATGGGCCATATGTAGCTGCTACCCGACTCTTCCTCAACTTTTGCCACGCGCGGCTTGCCATTCACCAACTCACGAGCTGACTTAAGGAGATCGTTTTTCGCCGGATCGTTCGACAAGGCAATTCGGTACTCCTTGTTGTTCATGTCGAGGGCGACGGTCTCAGTCTGCTTGACTGTGATTTGTTTTAGGCTGCCCGCCTGGATCATCTGATCCAGTCTGGTCAGGTCGACGTTCTCGTAACTACTGCCACGAGGGTTGACCAGTTTATAGAGCAAAAGTGCTCCTGCGATAATCAGGAGCCAAAATACGATCTGTCTTGCCGTGGAACTCAAGTTCATTAAAGCCTCCGACGTCGATGATAACTTATCACCGCGTCCTTTGTCGCTCTGTCAATTCGCCCAGGACATTCGGCCGGGCATCCAGCGCATATCCTTCAAAAACCGAGACTTCGATGCCTGTAGATAAATCACCGTTGCGCCCAAGTCTGTGTCAAAAATCCTCGACCCTGCTTGTCATCGCCTTCATTACATGCCCGTGAGAACGAAGCTCAGTCCACTGGAGGGAGTCTTGACTGTCTGGGGCGACTTTTGACTATAAAGTCTGAATAGCCCTTTTTCAATCGTTTTTGCCGTTGAATTCAAGCCAGCCACGTTTTCGTGTGACACTCGACCCGGTCGGCAGCTCGACAACTCGTCCACCCTTTTCCCCTTCGATGAGCTTTTCAACCGCCACTAGATGCACCATTTCGAGCCGGCGTGCGCTGCCCCGGCCATTTGAGATCCATTTTCGCAGCGCCCGGCGTCGGAGCGCCGACGGAGCACTGGCGAGGACCGACACATTTAGAGAAGGCACCCCACTCTTTGTTCGGTTTGGCGAATTCTCAGTAGCTTTTTCAAGCAATTCATCAGCACTTTCCACAAGAATGGCATTGTCCTCGCGCAACAAGTGGGCGGTTCTGGACAGCGCTTCGACTACCTTATTGTTGAATGTTTTCATCAGGGGAACGAGTTGCTTCCGAACCTTAACGCGAGCAAATCGTTCGTTGTCGTTCATTTCGTCGCTCAGGTACTCTACCTTGCGTAACCGACAGTAATCCTCAGTTTGTGCACGGCGAGCCCATAAAAGAGGACGAATGAGCTGCACTTTACCGGCCTTTACGATAGAACGTTGAGCTTCCATCCCGCTCAAGCCAAAACCTGCACTACCTCGCATTAGTCTTAGCAACACGGTTTCCGCCTGGTCGTCCATCGTATGAGCCGACAGGACGATATGCGCTCCGCGTCTTTTTGCGGTTCTTTCAAGAAATTCGTAGCGAGCGTTGCGTGCTGCTTGTTCCAGGTTTTCAGAGTCGGCCTGTGCTTGCTCGGCAACTTTGGCACGCCCCACCACGACATCGAATCCCAACCCTTTGGCTAAACTTCGAACCCATGCAGCATCCTTCTTACTTGCCGCGCGCAGACCGTGATCAAGATGAGCCACGCAAACCGTGACACGCAGTTTTCCAACTTTGATGAGTTCAGCAACAGAAAGAAGCAGCGCAGTTGAATCGGCGCCACCCGAAACCGCCACCACGACGGTTTCTCCAGAGGTTGGCAATCTAAGCTTCCGCCACTCAGCGAAGAGCAAACGGTCGAATCCGGATAGTCGTTCATTCCTGAAATGTCTTGTGGGCATGAAGATGATTCTTAAACCAGGAAGGCGGAGAGTCAAATGGTCAAGTCTGAGCCGCAAGGAACTGAGACAATTTGATGAAACATTTGTCTCGTTTGTCGTTTAGATACTTCAAACCAATTCGATGTGTTTTCCGAAGCGTCGAATACGAACCACTAGGGGTAGTTTATGATGGTCGAAAAGCAAACCAAATTTAATGAGTGGCTGTTAGGAGCAACGGTTCTTTGCAAGTCGTGCGGATGTCTCTGGCTCGTGCCGACCGCGCAAAATGCCGAGAGTCATGTTTGCCGTCAATGCGGCAATCTCGTAAATAACAAATCCAGTCAAGACTTGAATCATCAACCTCCGAGTCTTAAGAAGTCGAGAGACTGACAAGTATTAATAACCAGGAATTATTTAATGGCCTGACCTTCACTTGGTCAGGCTTTGTTGTATCACCCGTCAAATGTCCCACTCTTAATGTCCGATATGCTTTAGCTTGTCGTGTCTAAACTGAAAGGAGCCCAAAACTCCCAAGCCCTCTTAGATTCCGTGGGACTGAAATCTATTCCGACGACACGCTAGAGCATATCGGACATTAGTAGCCACAAACAAAAGTTCGTCGGACATCTCCAACTGCCACAAATCACTTCCGGACGGTGTTTATCTCTCAGCACCAGATAGTTTTCCTGTCCATCGATCTATTTTCGTCCAAGTCCGCACCTGAGGAGTTCGATATGACGTTAGAAATCCAGCTTCTGAATTACAAAGGACACATTAGCCAATTTTCAGGTTGGGAAGGTGGACCCTGTCCCCGCCGTCTCGCTTGATCTCGGTGGGTTCTTTAGTAAATCTCAGCGGGGACAAGGTCCACCTTCCCAACCTGAAAATATTCTAAAGGTCATTCACTGCTCTGCGTCTTAATTTTGCAAGAACCTTCTGAAGCATATCGGACATTCATTGGCAATCGGCAGTATCCCTTTCCCGTTTGACTAATCCGAGTCTGCGGTTTACGTTTCAGGTCGTTAGGCATCCTATACTTGAGCCCAGCGCTCTAAGTTTTCTCCCGCAATCTTTGGCGGAAATGGTCACCTTATGGGGACCCACTAATCAACGCAACTTTTGAGGATGGAAATGAAATCAAGAAAATTATTGTCGGCGCTTTTGCTGGCGCTATTTAGTTTGCAAGCACTCAATATTACGGCACTCGCCGATGAGGGGATGTGGACGTTCAACAACGTTCCGAGAGCCGAGATTAAGAAGAAGTACGGTTTCGAAGTTACTGACGCGTGGTTAAAGAAAGTCCAGATGGCGTCGGTGAGATTTAACAACGGAGGTTCCGGTTCCTTCGTGTCGCCAAGCGGTTTGGTGCTGACCAACTATCACATTGTGGAAGACTTTGTCGGTGAAGTCAGCACTCCGGAAAAAGATTTGGCCAAGGAAGGCTTTGTTGCCAAGACTCGCGCCGATGAGATCAAGATCCCAAGTCTCGAGCTGAATGTCTTGACGGGTATCGAAGACGTGACGAGCCGTATCAACGGCGCCGTAAAGGCAGGTTCGACCGATGCCCAGGCGTTTGCAGCACGACGCGCTGAGATTGCTGCCATTGAAGCAGAGTCACTGAAAGCTACCGGTCTTCGTTCGGATGTTGTCACCCTGTACCAGGGCGGACAGTACAATCTTTATCGCTACAAGAAGTACACGGACGTGCGTTTAGTTTTCGTTCCCGAGTTTCAGGCGGCATTCTTCGGTGGCGATCCTGACAACTTCAACTTCCCGCGTTTCAACATCGACATGTCACTCGTCCGTGTCTATGAAAACGATCAGCCGGTCCATCCCGAGAGTTACTTCAAGTGGTCAACCGCCGGCGCCAAAGAAGGAAGCCTCGTGTTTGTGTCCGGTCACCCTGGTTCAACATCACGGCTCGACACCGTTGCTCACCTGCAACAACTGCGCGAGACCAGTATTCCCATCATTCTTCGTTTGCTTGAACGACGTGAAGCAATGCTGAAGAAGTACATGTCGATGGGTGAGGAACAATCGCGGCAGGCCCAGAATGAACTCAACAGTATTCAGAATAGTCTGAAGGTCTATCGTGGACAGCTAGCTGGTCTCAAAGACAATTCGCTGATCGCTCGGAAGACCAGAGAAGAAGAAGCACTTCGCAAGTCGATTGCCGCAAACCCCGAACGACAGAAAATGTACGGCGACGCGTGGGATGCGATCGCCATGGCCCACAGGAACTATCCAAACTACATCCGCGATCGAAGGATCTTCGACCAGGCTGGCGGCTTTAACAGCTCCTTGTTCAATATCGCACGAACGTTAGTTCGTTTGGCTGATGAGAGCGCCAAGCCAAATGCGGACCGTTTGCCGGAGTACACCGACGCACGACGTGCATCACTCGAGCTTGGTCTCTATTCGCCGGCGCCGATTCACATGGACTTCGAGACACTCAAACTAGCCGATTCACTCGGATTCATGGTTGAGCTTCTCGGAGCAGACAATGCGCTCGCTAGGCAAATCCTCGGTGGGAAGACTCCTGAAGCTAGGGCTAAGGAGATGATTGAGGGAACCAAGCTGGCCGATGTGAACTATCGTAAAGAAGTCGCGAAGGGCGGCAAGGAAGCAATCGCGTCATCGACCGATCCGATGATTGTGGTCGCTCGTCTGATCGACGCCAAGGCTCGCGAAGCTCGCAAGCGTTATGAGAGTGAAGTGACTGGCGTTGAGCGAACTAACTACGGAAAGATTGCTCGTGCTTTGTTTGAAACAGAAGGTACGAAACTCTATCCGGATGCGACGTTCACTCTGCGACTTTCGTATGGGACCGTCCAGGGTTACACGGAGAATGGCAAAAAAATCGCACCCTTCACGACGTTGGGTGGTCTCTTTGCGCGATCCGATGCCTTCAAAGGCGAGTTTCCTTACAACCTTCCGCAACGTTGGTTGGACAAAAAGGCGGCACTCGACTTGAAGACGCCATTTAACTTTGTTTCGACGAACGACATCATTGGCGGAAACTCAGGCTCACCAACCATCAATCAAAATGGTGAATTGGTTGGCTTGATTTTCGACGGCAACATTCAGTCGCTCGTTGGAGACTTCATTTACGACGAATCAGTAAATCGCGCGATCTCGGTCGACTCGCGAGGCATGCTCGAAATCCTCAAGAAAGTGTTCGGCGCAAACGAAATCGCTGCCGAGTTAGCTGCCAGCTAAACAGGTAGCACAGATTTCAGTCTGTGCTCCTACAATTCCACCGACCATGGGTGGCACAGGCTTCACAGACTGAAGTCTGTGCCACTCTTTTTGTCTCGAGGTTGTTTGGTTTGGAGACCTTGATCTAGAATTGGCGTCGAATCGAACTGCTATCCAAGCTAGAACCTGTCGGCGAGCGCTTCACATGAACTAAACCATCGAATCCGAAGCGTCGAGTTAAGTCCTAAAAGACAGTTAAAAATTCTTAGAATCTCTGAGTTTTGGTTTTTCTGCCTGGCCCCAAGGTCAGATGAACTTGTGATGAGATCAACCCCAAGCACCTCGACTAGTCGCTCGCCCAAACGACTTTCAAGTGGGACATTGTTGGTTATCGCCACTGTGGTGGTGGGAATCGCGATCTCCGTATTTGGAATTTACAAGTTGCGCGGTTGGAAACGGCCAATGGTGTCGTTTGAAAACTTCAAAGCGACAAACCTGACCACGAATGGAAAGGTTGTGACCGCCGCGATCTCACCCGACGGAAAAGACTTTGCTTACGTGACTGCCGACGGCGGTAAACAAACACTCTCGTTCAGACCAGTAGCAACCAACAACAGCAACATTGATATCGTCCCATCTTCGGAAGGGGATTATCTCGGACTATCGTTCTCTCCCGACGGTAAATTCATCTACTACGTTCGATCGGTAGGCGGTGAATCTAACGATGCATTTAAAATCCCGGCTGCCGGGGGTGCTCCCGTTCGTTTAGTTCGAGACGTCGCTAGCGCAGTGGCGTTGTCGACTGATGGGAAGCACATGGCGTACGTTCGCAATTACCCCGCTCAGACGGAGACTGCGTTAATCGTTTCGCCAATCGATGGTTTTCCAGAACGTAAATTGGCGGTGATGAAAAGTCCTTCTGGTTTTGTGATCAATTCTGGACCAGCCTGGTCGCCGGATGACAAACAGATAGCGGCCCTGAGTGAAGAGAATGGCAGTGCTCCTTATCAGCAGGTTGTGATAATAGGCGTCGCCGATGGTCGGGTCAGGTCGATTGATAACGTGCGATGGCCACAAATCGGGAGGGCATCGTGGGTCCACGATGGCAATTCGTTAGTTGTCACTGCCTCCGAACATGAATCGCCCCAGGAATTGTCATATGCCCAGGTCTGGCAAATCTCTTACCCATCGGGTCAGACCAAACGCATCACAAACGACCTTGCCGACTATCACCAGTTAACGCTCACTCGCGACTCACGTCAGATTCTCGTTATTCAAAATGAGCGACAGGCGAATCTTTCGATTGCTCCAGCGGGCGACGAACAGAAAGCCGCGCAGATTACCTCGGGCAATAGCGACGGCTTCGATGGCTTATCGTTCGCGCCCGATGGTCGCATTAGTTATTCAGCTGTTGCGAATGGTGAACAGAATCTGTGGATGATTGATTCCGACGGCAAGAATCCGCGGCAGTTAACCAACACCCAGGGAATCAATCGCACTCCGTCAGTGTCGCCCGATCGAAAGTTTGTTGTCTTCAGTTCAGACCGATCGGGTGCGATGCACTTATGGCGAATCGACATCGATGGAAATCACCCGGTTGAGCTTACCCATGAAGAAGGTGATGCTCATCCGCAGATCACTCCCGATGGGAAATGGGTAATCTACCGTTCATACAAGCGTGGGAATCCGAACCTATTCCGCGTTTCTATTAATGGTGGGACACCAATTGCTCTGACCGACGGAAACGTGGGTCCGCCGGACGTTTCACCTGACGGGAAGTTTATTGCCTGCAGTTATCGCGGAAACGCGATAAGCACAACGAAATTAGTGGTGATTTCGATCGATGGTGGTGAGCCTTTACAGGGTTTTGAGTTCCCGCCTGATTCAGCCGATTACCGCTGGGCTAGCGACGGTAGGTCCCTGACCTACGTACGCACAGTTGAGGGCACTTCGAACATTTGGCGACAGCCGCTCGATGGTGGTCCACCGCAGCAGATAACTAACTTCAACTCCGAGCAGATCTTTGCGACCGATTGGTCGAGTGAAGGGAAGTGGCTCGTGTATTCAAAAGGCAAGCGCATCAGCGACGCGATACTGCTCTCGGGAATTTGATCGCACGCACACTGAAAGGAGTCGAAAGACTAAATTGTCTAACGCTGATCTCGAACACAATCTGCACATGAATTCCGCCGGCGATTCCGCGAGAAATTCCGACTCAGACGTGAACCCTTCAATAGGTCCGTATTCCGAAAGTGACGAGGAGGTCGAGAATTCGAGCCTCGACCAGCAGGTCGACGCGGCCTTTCGTGATGTAGAAGACTTGTTGATAAATACACGGGACTCACGGCGTGAATCCGCTACGACGAACGCTTCGGAGTTTGATTGGAGTACTCCAAATCTGGTGGCGCCACAGACGGCTGTCGAAGTGGACCACTCAGTACCCACGGAAGAGAATCAAACTGCCAGCGCACCGGTAAGCGCACCAGCTTACGAGCCACCTGCCGCCGACTCAGAAGAAGCCGAGATTCGAGAATTTCTGACGATGGTGACCGCCGACTTGCTGAGATTGCCCAGGAACGTCAGCAGACGGAAAGCAGACTTGTGATCAAGCTGGAGGCTGAAGCCGCTGTTCAAGCAGAAGCCGTGGCGAGACGTCGTGAAGAGGACGAGCTTCGACGACAGTCTGATGAGGAAGCTTCGGTTCGACGACATGAAGACGATTCAAAACTCAAGGCTCAAAGCGAACAGGTTAACAAAGCCGAATCTGAGTTGAAGAACATTTGGGCAGAAGAGCGACGTCTTCGTTCGGAAGCGGTGCGTCTTAACCAAACGGTCCACGAGTTACTTCAAAAGCGTGCGCGAGCTGAGGATGATGCAAAGTTGGCTTTGTTAACTGAGGCGCAACGGGCACGTGACGAAGCTCACGAAATCCACCTCGAAATGCTTGCCCGACTTCACAGTGAAGAAGAGGCGTTACGCCGTTCGGTCACGCGTTTCGGACTGCGTCGCACCGAGCTGGAACATGAACGTCAGAAACATGAGAGTGACACCCGAAAATTTGAGGAAGAGAAAGCACGCTTAACTGCTGCCGCATCCGCTCGTCTGGCCGAGAAAGCGAGGCTGCGAAACGAAGCCGAAGAACGGTTTCGTCTCGACGAGGAGCAACTCAAGGCGCAAGAAATTGAGCTTGCGCAACTAACCGCGGCGCTTGCGCAGCGACGTTCTGAGTTGGACGTAGCGCGCCGAAACACTGAAGAAGATGCACAACGATTAGCGGAGGCCCGCGCCCGTATGGATGCGGCCGCCGACGCAAATCAGCAAGCAGAACGCGAACGCATCAGCTTGGAGGCTCAAATACTGCAACGCGCTGAAACTGAACGTCAGTTACTGGAAGATGTTCGTGCGAGAGCGGTTGAGCAGCAGAAACAACTTGAGATCAACCTGCGCGAAAGAGAAGAAAGAGGTACGCAGCGAATTGCCGAACTGCAGGGGTTGCGAATTGAAGCCGACAGTAGTGCACAGCTTCATGAAGAAAAAGAACAAATACTAGCGAGCGAACTGGAGTCACTGCGGCAGGCAAATCTCGCAGCACAGGCGCGTCTGGATGAGTTGGATGTGCAACGATCATTGGCAGCAGAAACAAATGCGCGAATGCTGGAGCGACTCAGGAGTGTTGAAGATGAAGCGCATGCACGCGCTGCGGAAGAAGGGAAGACACGGCTCGATCTGGAACGAAGGATCAAGGAAGAGACTGAGAATCTGCGTCGACTTGAGCTAGACCATCAGCATCGTATTGACGAAGAGATTTCGCGTCGCCTCGAGGCGGAGAAGCGCTTACAGGAAACAAAGAACCGATATCAGTCTGAGCAAGCCGCTCGAATCCAGGCGGAGTTACAGTTTGATAAGTGGAATGAGCCCGAGGCGTTTCGAACTATTGAAACGAATGAGATTCAAAGCCTGGTGCCGAATATTTCAAAAACCAACGAGCAGAATCCTGCGGCCGCTGGCTACCAGGTTGGCAATCTGAGCAGTCTGGACCACCGGCTACGTGCAGATGCTGTGACAGAACTGGCCCGCATGGGCTCTGAAGATGCATACGATCTCGTGGTGAAGTGTTTTGACGATGAGTCGAGCCTGGTTCGTAATGCGGCTGCGAGGGCCATGTTGAACCTGGAGTCACATCGTCCGGTTGAGTCGTTTACTCGAGCTTTGAAAGATGCAGGGCCAGAACGATCTGCCAGGATTGGTCAAGCCATCAACGAATCTGGTTTAGCGACACAAGCAATCGACAAGTTGAGCAGCGAGGATCGCGAAGAGACTTACAACGGCTTATGTCTATTGTTCGCAATGGCGAAGACAGGGCATGTCGAACCACTTGTGCGAGCAATCGAAACTCATGCAGAGGCTGAAGTTCGTTTAGCAGCGATCAGGCTGTTGAAGTTGAGTGGGCATGAGGAGCTTTCCAGCGCAGCAGTTGAGAGACGATTGAAAACTAAAAGCGAAGCTTAGAACTGCAGGGGTTTAGCCGCAGATGAACGCTGAAATACGCAGATAAGAAAAAAAGAACTACCGGGTTCTGATTTTGAGGTTCTTGTCTGCGTATTTCTGCGTTCATCTGCGGCTACCTAATTCTTTTGAAGCCAATTCCAGGCAGGCACAGGAATCATGCGCGTTCGAGGTTAGCGTATTTCTCGACCAATTTCTTCTGACCATAACCGGGAAAACTGACCGTTAGTTTCGTCGATTCGCCCGCCCCCTCGCGACGCAAAACCAAGCCCCGTCCATATTTGGAATGCTTCACATAAGAACCTGGAACAAATCCTTCCGAACCGGTGTTGGTTGAGGGCGGCGTTCGCGGTTCTTGCGGTCGAGGTTTTTGTTTCCAGCTTGTTGCACTTACGGAGGTTCCAGACGTCTTGCCCATCTGCTGATTGCGTTGTTTGAAAAACTCTGCGATTGACTCGGCGCTGTCGTAAGTCTTGCCTGTGTACTTGTTCTTCTCTTTTCGATGCTCGTCGTGCTCGTAGTCGATCGTCGACAAGCCGCGAGCAAAAGACAGCCACGACTTCCCCAGCGACAAGTCGTCAATAAGATCGAGTGGCATCTCGTTCAGAAACTGCGATGGCTCCGAAGCTAACTCCTCGCCATAGACGCGACGCTTCATCGCGTGAGTCACATAAAGAAAACGCTCTGCCCGCGTCATCGCTACGTACGCGAGGCGTCGTTCTTCCTCTAATTCAGCGGGGTCGGTCGCCGATCGAGAATGAGGAAAGAGCCCGTCTTCCAGTCCTACGATAAAGATAATCGGAAACTCCAGGCCTTTGGCTGAGTGAGCCGTCATCAGCGTAACCGCGGCGTCGCGTTTGTACGCGTCCTGGTCGGAGACTAAAGCCGAGTGATCGATGAAGTCTCGCAAGCCTTCCAGACCTTGCTCGTCGTAATCAACTGCGGCGTTCACTAATTCCTGCAAGTTCTCCAGGCGACCGTCTGCTTCGTCAGTCTTTTCAGATCGAAGTGCAGTTTCGTATCCCGTATCAAGAATTGCCGCGCGAACTATGTCTGAAACCGGGGAGTCGGAATCGCTGACGTGCTCATCAACGTTCTGTTCGTCGGGTTGCTTGACGCTCCACATGCCTGCCTGCACCGCTTCGTCGGAAGCTGCGGATCCCATGTCAGTTCCGGCCATCTCGCCAAGCCGCACAATCGTGCGACGAAAACTGCGCAGCGCATTGATGGCCCTGGCACTGAGGTTTTCAGGTTGCTTGATGACCAACGAAATCGTTTCCCAGAGCGACAGTTCCAGGTCTTTCGAGCGACGCTCTATTTCGTCGAGTGTCTGTTTGCCAATTCCTCGCGGCGGACTATTGATAACTCTCGAGAGAGCAATCGAGTCGTTTGGATTGAGTGCCAGCTTGAGGTAGGCAATGATGTCGCGAACTTCCATTCGCTCGTAAAACGAGAAGCCGCCAATGATGTTGTAGGCAAGTCCGGCGCGTCGCATTGCTTCTTCAAAAACACGCGACTGTGAGTTTGTTCGATAGAGTACAGCTGCGCGCGTGTCGAACTCCTCGCGACGATGTTCGACGATCTTATTCGCAACCCAACGTGCCTCGGCTTCAGCGTCCAGGGCCTGGTAATAACGAATCTTGTCGCCACGCGGATTCGAAGTCCAAAGATTCTTGCCCTTGCGTTCGATGTTGTTCTTAACTACCGCACCTGCAACATCGAGAATTGTTTGAGTGGATCGATAGTTCTGTTCGAGACGAATGGTCCTGGTGTTTGGGAAATGCTTTTCGAAGTTCAGAATGTTTGAGATATCCGCGCCACGCCACTTGTAGATCGACTGATCCTCGTCCCCGACGACGCAGATGTTCTGTTGCTTCTCGGTTAGAAAACCGATGAGAGCAAACTGCAGAGAGTTTGTGTCCTGGTATTCATCGACGAGGATGTAGCGAAACTTATTGTTGTACTTCTCGCGCACTTCGGGGACGTTGCGAAGTAACCGCACTGCTTTGATAAGCAGATCATCAAAGTCCAGCGCGTTGTTGGTGTGTAGACGCTCTTCGTACATCTTGTAAACGCGCGCGATTGCAGCTTGACGATCATCGGTGAACTCGGCGCGCGCTGCGAAAGCTTCCGGATCTTCGCCGCGGTTTTTTGCAGAACTAATTGCTGACTGCGTAGCTCGCGGAGCCAGCTGCTTTTCGTCGTAACCAAGATCCTTCAGACACAGTTTGATTAAGCGCATTGAATCGTCCTGGTCGTAGATCGTGAACGTGCGTGTGTACTTGTCGTTCAGTTTCTCGATGTCCTGGCGAAGAATGCGAACACAGAGGCTGTGAAAAGTTGAAACGACCGGCCAACTGCTCAACTGGTGATCCTTCAAGAGGCGCTGAACGCGCAATCGCATCTCTTCAGCTGCCTTGTTTGTAAATGTGACGGCCAGGATATTCCAGGGCGCGACTTTCTTTTCGGCGATTAAGTAGGCAATGCGATGAGCAATTACGCGTGTCTTGCCTGAGCCGGCTCCGGCCAGGATGAGAAGCGGTCCCTCAGTATTAGAAACGGCCTCGCGCTGTTGATCGTTTAGTTGCGAAAGAAAATCAGATTCCACTTATTTGATGAG
>QHXL01000249.1:0-200 GCA_003222935.1 Acidobacteriota bacterium | reverse complement strand
TCCGATTTTGCGATCCTTCTTGTTCCGTGAAGTGATGCAGTCGGTTAACAGATGAACCTTAAATTTTTTCGTTAGTAGATCGTGAACCGTTTGATTCACGCAGACGTGCGTTTCGAGTCCGGCAACCAAGATATGCGTAGCCTGAGTCGCCTGGAGGCCTGTCTGACAAGCTTGCGCTGCGCAGGAGCTAAAGCTTGTTT
>QHXL01000287.1:8227-9516 GCA_003222935.1 Acidobacteriota bacterium | reverse complement strand
TCCGTCAGGAGACAAAGGAATCTTGCCACTGCGCCAACCATTGCGGTCCTGGGTACTGACGAATTCGATGGTGAAGTCACCAACATCTTCGCCATTTGCGGAGACGACGCGACCGCCGACGAACGGCTCAGTATCATTTCCGACCGGTTTGTAATTCAGTAAATCAATGGTGAGATGACCGGCAGGGACAGGTTCGGCCGACACACTCTCGTCTCGCTGCGTTCCGGCGAAACGCGCTGCCCCGCGGGCCACTACGGTTAGCGGGTCAAGGCTGAATTCCAAAGGGATGCCGAGCCCTTCCTTTGGATCAGCCAGAAACTCTCTGAGGTAGGGCGTCAGAGTCGGGCCGCCTACCAGCAGCACTCTTTCGATGTGCGCAATCTGTAGGCGCTTATCCGCCAAAACCTGACGGCAAATATTTATTGAGCGCAGGATGAAGGGTTGCGCGACTCTTTCGATGTCGCTCCTTTTCAAGTCGTATTCGAAATCGATAAGTTTGCCCTGGTCGTCCTGACAAAGAGCATCGATGGCTATTTCTACTGAATTCACGCGCGAGGCGGCGATTTTGGCCCTTTCGGCGGCCTGTTTAAGTTTAGCCATCGCTTTTTGATACTTTGGATTTCCCCGGCGCAGATCAGTTAGACCATATTGATTGATGAGGGCCGGAATCAGGATCTTTTCGACAATCGCCCAATCAATCAGCTTACCTCCCAAATGATTGTCGCCTTCGTGGTTTACTACCTGAATGATCCGGTCTCGCACCTTGATTACCGCGGCGTCAAATGTGCCGCCGCCAAAGTCATAAACCAGCCAGAATGCATTTCGGTTCTGGTTCTGAAAGCCATAAGCAAACGCAGCCGCCGCCGGTTCGGTTACCAGCAGGGAGAAATCAATTCCCGCGAGACGCGCCGCCTTATTGGTGGCTTCGCATTGCGGCAGTTCGAACGCTGCCGGCACGGTGATAACGGCCGCGCGCAAATCCTCACCCAAATGTTGCCGCACGTCGGCCTTGAGCGACTTCAGGATCTCAGCCGAAAGATCTTCGGGCTTCATCTTTCGTCCATTGCGCGCAAAGACATATTCAGCATCAGTCCCCATCTGCAGCTTGAACTCTGCGAAAGCATTCTTCGGATCACTTTCGAGGCGTTCTTTGGCGTGCCTGCCCGCGATGAGCGCGTTATTCTTGTCGATATAAACAGCGGACGGCGTCCATTCCTGGCCTTCGTTGTTTTTGATGATTTCGACTTCCGTGCCTTTGAGCAAAGCGACGGCGCTGTTGGTGGTGCCGA
>QHXL01000287.1:0-8162 GCA_003222935.1 Acidobacteriota bacterium | reverse complement strand
TACAGCTGTCTTAATTTGCTCTTGCGCCAACGCACGAACCTGAAAAGCTTCGCTACCAAATCAATCAGCGACCAGTTTTGTAGGCAGCCCGCAGAAAAGCGGCGCGGAGATCATCGATTTTCTCTTTCACCGCAAGGCTAACCGCATACGGCCGGGTCCGCTCCAATAAATCACACACCACTTCGGTTTTTGTGGTTCTGTCTGTCAGGAAATAAAGGCAATTTGTGGCGGCGGTGGCAACTTCATCCCGGACTTCATTACTGATGTCCATGCCCGGGACGAGAAAATCAATCGCAACGATCAGCGGTTGGGTTTGGTCCAGCAGCCGGCGAACACTCTCATCAGCTGCTTCACGGTCTCGTTCGCTGTTGTGTTCAGCTGTCTTGCGACTGGTGCTAATAGATTTTCTGAGTAGCTGCGCCGTGCGCCCGATTGCCGCTTCCACAATCTCTTCGGCGAAACCTGATTCCTGAATCAGGGCCCGGTACTTCAGCGCTTCATTTGTCGTTCCGCTGGCGCAAGCCCTTACCGCGATTTGGGCGCTCAGCAACAGCAAGACTAGAGGTAGCCCGGCTCTCATTTGGGAAGCCGCTTTGACCGGCAAGCGCGGATCATTCAACTCAGCAACCCTTTGATCCAGGTCGGCCCAAAAGGTTTCGGTGTTCAAAACCACCTGCCATTGCAATAGACCTTTCTGCCAATAGCGATATTGAACAGATTCCAATTCTCCCGAGATCTCTTCAGTTTCCCTGGCATACTCAATATCCAGCGCCAACGTATGAAACATCACAGCCAGGTTGTGAGCAGACCGGCCATGGTCCTCGGGCCGTCGTGCTTCGCCTACCCAAATTTCGATGGCCGTATCGATGTCCCGGCTGTGGAGCGCCAGCAGAGCCGGATCCGATTTTCGTTGACCCGGGGTGGGCCAGAACCAGAAAAACTCGTCGACAAAACGCAGTTCAGGATCGTTAAGCCGCTGCAGCGCTTCACTGACAGTCTCATCCAGGGGAGGCAAATCGAGCGGAAGTGGTCCCCGCACCGATTGATTAAGCCTTTGGCCCTGCCGAAGTGAGAACCTGATCTTATCGGCCTGCTTTCTGATCTCGGTTGGCACTGCGTAGGCGGGAAGGCCAATCACCCTAAAAGCATTACTGCGGAAAAGAGCTGGGCGATTTGAGTCAATCAAACTCTGAAGCAGGTCCGGTAAACTGTGGGTGTAGTCGTGGAGCATGGGATGTTAACCAATCCATTCAGCAGCATTCCGCGTCGGGTTTACTGTTCGCCTTCGTCATGATCCGCCATCCCATTCAATTTAGGAGTGCCGACAATCACCTCGCCAGTTTGAATCGGCTGGCCTTTGAAGTAAACAGTAGGCTTTAGAGTCTCGATCACCTGCTCTTTGGATAGACCCAAAGCAGGCTCATAGGCAAGTACTTTCAAATTATAGATGCCGCCCGCCGGGACTAACTCGCCTGTGTGATCCCGAACCTGAACCTCGGCGGTGTTGAGGATATCGAAAATCGCTTCGAGCTGTTTGTGCAAAACGCGATTATCAGCGGCAGCAGGCGCGTTCCCCATTTTCGATCGCAGACGCCACAGTCCCGTGGCGATATCAGCCAGCAGTCTGAGCAGCTCACTTACCTGCGAATTTGATTCATCCGCTGGTTTTTCTTCCTCTACAGGAGACAAGCGTCTGACCGTTCCGCCCAGAGATCGCGCCAATTCTTCAAACACCGCTTGCTTTTCCAGGGTGCGGGAGCCGGGGTTTAGTTCATCGCTCGGCGAGCCGGATTGTTGCGCCGCGGCAGCCTGCATGTTAGCGCCGATAGTCGCGCGATTTTTGAGTCTCTTCTTCCCCATTTGTTTTCTTGATACTGGCGGTTTGCCGTTCAGCGATCTTCAAAAGATGATGCCGGCTCGCCATCGCTTAAGCTGCTGCTCATATTCATCACGGAGGGTGGGCGATTGGTTCAAAGCTTGTTCGAGCAAATCTGCCGCCTCGGGCAGCTTGCTCCGCTGGCGTGCGAGCTCCATCGCCTGGGACACCATCTCGCGGGCCGCTCCTTCGCCGAGTGGTGTGTAGTCTCGGCGGCGCTGGTGACGGAACGTGGTTGCGAACGATTTAGGTCGTCAAGCAACTCTCTTGCACTCTGATGGCGTTCGTCTTTTTTTACGGCCAGAGCCCGATAGAGGATTTGATCCAATTCCGGGTCAACCTGAATGTTAAGGCGACTCGGAGGAATCAAAGGACGCTGAAAACAGTTGTAGTCCAGGTTCTGACAATCTCCGTCGGGCGGTTCGAAGGGGAAACGATCAGTCAGCAACATATAAAAAGTAACCCCCGCAGCCCAAACATCCCCGGCGCAGGAGTCGCTCATTGGGTCAACAAACGTCTCGGGAGCCTTAAAGCATAGAGTGCCCCGCGCGCTTAATTTCAACATCAGGGGATTAACTTCTTTGGCCAGACCAAAATCGCTGACGCAAGCACGCAGTCCGCTGGCATCGTAACCGACTAAGATGTTTTGAGGTTTGATATCCCGATGAACGATTGGGGGTTTGTCTCCGTGTGCGACATTGAGACCCTCGCACACTTGCTTGACGATATCGATCGTGACTTCAATAGGAACGAACTGATTGCCATACCCACGCCAGAAATCCTGCAAGCTTCCGCCGGCAACATACTCCATGGTGAAAAAACCGCGTGTACCTTCAGCTGTTTCAATGATGTCGGCATCGTAAACCTGGATCACATTACGATGCCTTATCTTGGAAAGCATTATGGGCTCTTTAAGGGCGCGGTCTGTTTCCTCCCTCGTTCCCAGCAGCTTAAAGACTTTAAGTGCCTGACGGCCCAGAATGCGATGCTTGACGCGATACACTTCGGCAAACGCGCCCGCGCCGAGGAAGCGCTCGACCGTATAATTTCGGCCGAGTGAATCTCCTTCATTAAGTAGCATTAGCCGATGTCCCTAGCTAACAAGGAGCTGCTGAGGCCCGAAAGATCCGCTGACTTCTCAAATGCCCGGCCCTCCTCAGAATGAAAAAGGAAGGCAGAAGAAAAAATAACCCTTACGCGTTAGCATGAGCTGCAAACGTTTTGGTAGGCGGAGGATTATATTCTTCTTGCAGATCGAGTCAAACAATTCCAACTAGCCGCCAATAACTTCTTCGCTAAGCTTGATTTATTAAGTTAATGATTTGGGAAGCTGCCTCGACATCGGCAATGACTTCATGAAACTCGATCTCTAATTTCCGCAACATCTCTTTAATGCCATCATCGATTTCCTTCGCCTGCGCTTCCGTTTGATATCTGCCAGCAGCGTTATACTGCTTCACGCGCTTCAGCATTATGTGCACCTGCCTCGTGCGACTCATTTCCTGTTCGATCAGTCCGAGGATATGTTCGTTCTCTGAGTAGTAGTAACTAAGTAAGAGCGGACAGTCCGTAACGATCACCTCCACCTTTCCGTAAAGCCTCATTAACTTTCGGTTCTGCTTGGCAAAAATATAAATCTGATCGCTCAGTAGATAATTTCGACCTTCCCACACAATGTCCTTGGCGTACTCGGTCGCCAATTCGGCGTTAACGTTTTGCTGCTTTAGCAGCGCGTAGGTAGCAGCGGCCGTAGTAGATTTGCCGGTCCCGGGACCACCGTAAAGATTAACGACCACGGTGTTCGTCGAATCTTTCTGGTTGGTATCTGAAAATAGAGGCATGCGATAACCGCTCGACTTCCTTGTTCTAGAGATAGGTTACTAACTGCGCTGAACTCAGAGTTCCGCCGGACACCGTCCTAATGCCGCTGGTCAACGGAATTTCGCTTCAACCAGAGAAACCAACGATAAGAATCACGATCGAACCGAACGCTAGTCTCAGGCAGGTTTTTCCAGCGTTGTCAGCGTAAATGGAGTTCGACACGGGGGTCTCCTTACGCAGGATTAAGCACTGCTATTCGTTTGGGTTTATCTAAAGAAGTAATTGATCGAAGAGCGAAAGACGAAACAATTCTAGCACGCTCTTAGCGGCGATACGGAAATCTTGTCGGCAAGGGGTCTTTCAGAAAAGGTGTGTCCTTACTCAGAAAATAATTCTTGACTCATGAATGCCGGTGCGTAAGATAGCAAGACCCTGAACTGCATTGGTTGTGCCGGCCGGCACTGTCCCTTTAAGCGTAGAATTTCGGTTTCCGTGTTTGTATTTGCGCCAATGGACGACGAGTTCCATTAAAGAAGAGTCAAATGTTAGCTCAAGACAGTATTCTGGAAAATCGTTATCGCATCATTGGGCTGCTGGGCCAGGGCGGTATGGGCGCGATCTACGAAGCTGAAGATTTCAATCTCAGCAAACCGGTCGCCATCAAAGAGAACTTCGCTCTCACCGAACAACTCCGGTACGCGTTCACGCGCGAAGCCAAGCTCCTGGCAAATCTGCGGCATCGGGCGTTACCTCAGGTGATCCATCACTTCTCACTTAAGGATGGACAGTTTCTGGTCATGGAATTCATCTCTGGCCGGAACCTCGCCGAGATGTTACTTGACCGCAAGAATAATCCCTTCTCCACCAAAGAAGTCTTGTCGTGGGCCGATACCCTGCTTGACGTCCTGAACTACCTGCATAACCGGCCTGAGCCGATCGTTCACGGTGACATCAAACCCGCGAATCTGAAATTGGACTCCGACGGAAATCTCTTCCTGCTTGATTTTGGATTGGCTAAGGGCAAGGCCGGGCTGATGTCGAGTATGACTGAGGGCCGTTCAATCTATGGTTACTCAGCTAACTACTCTTCACTGGAGCAGATTCTTAAAGCAGACCTGGATTCCTACTCTGTACTTTCCAAAATCGATTCAGGAAAGACGGATTGGTTTGCGCGCCACGCTACCGAGCCGCGGAGCGACCTCTTTGCGTTGGGCGCCAGTCTTTACCATGTATTGACGGGCATTATGCCACCGCAGGCTACGGCCAGAGCCGCCCGCGTTTGGCTGGGCCAACCTGATCGCCTGGCCCTGGCCACCGCACTTAACTCCCAAGTCCCGATTATGGTCTCTGAAGTCCTGTCCCGAGCAATGTCGCTGGAGATCGAGGAGCGTTATTCATCAGCCGCCGAAATGCGACGGGACTTCCGCGAAGCGGGAAGGTCTATTTTGCTTGGCCAGGAGAGCAGCAGAGTAATCGTCCGGCCCGATTCATCGCCCCGGAGCGCTGCACGAATAGAGAAATCGTTGACTCCCGAAACGGTCGTGACAATCTCGTATGGCACCCTGGGAACGTGCGAAAGTTCTGTGAGGACGCTGTCTTTTTCTCCTTGCGGCCGATTTATTGCGTCTGGCAGCAACGACAACACGATCCGTTTGTGGGATCTGGTTGCCAGCGAAATGCGGATTTTGGGCGAGTGCGATTTTCGCAAATCAGGATTCTCATATGTTTCGTCCGTTGCCTTCTCGCCGGATGGCCAGTACGTCGCCTCAGGCAGCAGCGATCAGACTGTTCGTGTTTGGAATACGCGCGTTGATGAAATGCGGATTGTAGGGCGGTGCGAGGACACGGTCTGTGCTGTTGCCTTTTCGCCTGACGGAAAGACCATCGCTTCCGGAAGCAGCGATGGCAACCTGCAACTCTGGAATCTTCAAACAGGTGAATTTCAGATCATGGGAGAATGCGATAGCGCAATTTGGTCGCTCGCGTTCTCACCAGACGGGAAAACAATCGCTACTGAAAACGGCAACAAAGAAATCCGCCTTTGGAATGTTCAATCGGGTGAGGTGCGAACTCTGGAAACCCAAAGGAGCGATGTCTGGTCGGTGGCTTTTTCCGGCGATGGCGCCTTCGTCGCTTCCGGAAGTTGGGACCAGAGTGTACGTATTTGGGATGTCAGGAGCGCGGCGATGCGCGTGCTGGGCAAATGCGACGGCGTGGTGCGCTCCGTCGGTTTCACTAAGGATGGCAAGCTGCTGTGCACCGGCAGTGATGACAATATAGTTCGCATCTGGAACATCGAAACCGATGCCGTGCAGGTTTTGGGCAACTGTGAGGATGTCGTCGCGACGGTTGTGTTTTCTCCGGACCAAAGGACTGTTGCTTCCGGAAGCTGGGACAACACAATCCGGCTCTGGAGAGTTCCTTAACCCGAATTCGAGGTTGGAAATGCAACTTTAGTTTTCTATTACTGAATTAGTTGCTTAATTGAGAAATGAGTACGGCTTTCAGTGTGATTCTCAATTTCAACACTTAGAGGAGTTGATGAGAGTTACTAAGATCCCAATTGCTCTTTGCCTAATGGCATTTTTGATGATCGCCGGCTGCGCCACCCGCCAGGCAAGTGTCAACACTAATTTTCGGCGAGATTATCCCGCACCTTCGCCCTCGCCCACGATCGATGAAGTGGCCCGTCGCCAGGCCGAAAACTCCCGGCGACTCAATGACAACATCGTGGAATATGCACGTCTGCCGTCATCCTCGCAGATGACTGGCCGTCCCTACATCAACGGTAGAGCCATTGGTCTTTCAAAAGATCCGGAAGATAAAGAATTTGAGCTGGACAGATCTCTGCTGGACGACAACCTTACTGCTGAATCTCCAGAAGAAGTGGGAACAGTAGTGCTGGTTACCTACCGCAAGCAAAAGTTTGGAACCTACATCACAGACGATTCTTCGATCAATACCCGCGGTGATCTACAAAAAAAGCTTTTCGAGGCGGACGGCCGGAAGATCTGGTGGATCTCTCGCGATATGAGACCGAGGTTGTCGGCGATAGTCCCAGTGACAAGGTAACCGAGTTTCTTGGCAAGCTGCCCCGCCATTAGCAGGGCTTAATCCGCGAGCAGCACGCGATTTCTCCTCGGACGAAGGGCGAGCTATCCAGGAAGGCTAAGGCCGGATTCTTTAGTCGACGATTTCAATCGTCTGGTCGAGCTGCTTTTCCAACTCACCTATCAAGTGCCCGCTACCTTAGGCACCTGCTTGAAACTTGGTGCCGCAGGTGGGGCACTGCAGCAGATCCTTGATCCCGCTGATGGGAATCACCGGGATGATGAAGAAGAGAGTGATGAAGAGCATTCCCTGCTTCTTTTTAAAGCTGCCCGCCGCGCCGCAATTTCCGCAGCGCCTTTGACGTGGGTCGACTTCCGAACCCCACGAGAAGAAATGCGTGCCGACGATAAAGAAGCAGAACATGGTTGGCATTTGTGAGAAAAGGGGCGTTAAGGATTCGAGGATTGCTTAACGAGTTCGATTATGCGAGCCGTTAATTTCCTTGCAAGCACATCATCCATTTTGGCCCACTTGCGTTCTAGAGGATTACTGTCGGTTGGAAGTTCGAAAAACACTTGAGTTCCGGCCCCGACTTCTGGAACAGGGTTGTAGATCGTAATGCTGGTATCCAGGATACGAAAGTAATCGGGGTTGACACGGATGAACTCAGGAGGTTAAGCATTTCTGATCGATTCAATAATCGAGTTGAGTTCATTTTTCTGTGGAACAATATACTTATACTTAATCCCCTTTTCTAGATTTGATTTAACCGGAGGCGCCATTGGCCCATTGAGGATATCGAGACCGAGATCCGCGGAAATCACATAAATCTCTTTTCCATTGAACCCTTGCTCATAAACCGCGAGACTCTCAACGCTGAACTGCCAATCCGGAGTTGATAAATATCGGAACTCTGGAAGTTTTAAAGGCTCTGGTGTTTTGACTGGTTTTAGCTCCGTTCGTTTAACCACCATGTTCAGAAGATTCGACTCGGCCTCTTCACCAGGCAGCTCGATGGCCTGACTAAGATCTAGTGGTGGTTTGAGATCTTTGATTTGGACTCCACCGAAACAGATGGGTACAACCGGGCACTCGTCTCCCTTTTTACCGGTTCCGGTTCTGAAGAATGCAGCGCCAGATTCAAAGTAAAGCCAACGACTCTCAATGCTGTGTGGGCTCACCAAACAAAGACAGATCTTTGCGTTTTTTAGGCTCTCTCTAAGCTTGTCGAACCAGTTGTCACCAAGCTGAACGCTGTCCTTATGTGAGGAAACAAAGACATCGATAAAGTCAAAGCGGTCATTAAGGTTGTCTTCAAGCCAAGATTTGATCGCTGCAGCAAAAGGAGCGTCTTCAATCTTATGACTCACAAAGACAACTTTCTTTTCCGACTTTTGTTTCGACACCATATCTC
>QHXL01000286.1 GCA_003222935.1 Acidobacteriota bacterium | reverse complement strand
CTTTGCCAGGCAAAAAGCTATGACTTAAACCTGTACCAAAGTCGTAATACGACAACACGAATCTTCAATCTGAAATCTTCAATCTGCAATGACAACTGGTAATCCAACTCTTCGTTTACCAACAGCATAGACCAATAGTCCAACAGCATTCGCGATCACAACCGTTAAGATAATCTTCGAGGCGAACCCAAGATGACTCTCAACGTCGGTAATCGGGGCGACGGCGAACACGATGTAAATCAACGTAACTATGAAACCAGACGCGCACGCAATCTTCAGCCAAAGAGGCGCACGCACTCCAAACGCCTTCATTCCAAACAGCGGAATAGCAAATAGAACAAGATACGTCAGCGCGTAGAACACTCCACCTGCATTATCCAGAAGTTGAAATGCTTCTTGTGCGCCTACACCGGTCAAACTCAACAGACCGATGAGGAGCGCGACCGCTCCGACGAAGAAGATCGAGTTCATCGGCGTCTTATACTTTGGATGTAAACGAGTGAACCAGTTGGGCAGGAGATTGTCCCAACCCGCCACCATCGGCAAGCGCGTGTTGCCGGCGAAGTAAATGCTCATCAAGGCGATCTGTCGAACGACCACTCCGAGAATCGTAAAAGTCACGACCTTGCCCACAAAACCGGTGGACCCAAAACCAGTCGTCAGGACCTGCGGTATTGGCCCAATCAGGTCCACGTTTGCCGGTGTAATAAAAGCAAGCACTGAACTTGTACCCAGAATAAACATCGCAGCAATGATTGGTGCAGAAATCCAAACCGAACGAGCAATGTTGCGCGCAGGCACTTTGGTTTCACCGGCGAGGATCGCGATGTACTCGAAGCCCGTCAGTGCGCCGAGGGCAAGCTTGCTGAAAACGTTGACGTTGTACGCCGTGAGTTTGGGGACCTCAATATTGAGTGGACGATATTCCGCAAGCGAGCCTCGCATCAGGGCGATAAAAGGCAACAGCACTAAAGCGGCAACATCAAACCGCCGGCGTTGTGGACCCACTTCCCAAATTTCAAACCACGAAGCGAGGCCCAAACCATCGCCACGATTAACGCGATGCTAATGCCGGTAACATACAGGTCCGATTCTTTCATCCAGACGGCGTGAGGACCAATGGCATAGGAGATATTCGTTGTTACTACGAGGCCAATGCCTGCCAGGATGGAGATAGCGAATACCCACAGGTTCCACGCGACCATGAACGCCACGAAATCGTTGAAGGCAAGCTTGGCCCACTGGTAAAGACCACCTTCAAGCGGAGCGAGTCGATTCAAAAAGATCACAGCGGCAGCAAGCGGGAGATAGAAAGTAATGATCGCGAGAATCCAGAAGACGCCCTGCTGATTTCCCAGCTTCGCTGCCCAACCGACCCAGATCGTACCAACGACAAAGACCACCTGGGTTAGAACCAGGTCGAATAGTCCTAACTCTTTTTTTAGAACTGCACTTTGGGTGACAACATCCTGCTCGAGGCGTTGGGCCGTGTTGGTTGGTTGGGGTTTGTCAGGGGTCATGACGTGTGATCGTGAATGATCCGCCACCCTTTGCTCGTTTTCTTAAAGATCAAAGTAAAGCGGCCATGGGGTTCGTCGCTTGTGCGCTTGAGCAACCAGCGGCCGACAACTGAGACGTGGTCCTTGCCGAGCACCGTGAATTCAAGATCGGAAAATGTCAGTTGGCCCATCTTTTCACGGGTGTCGTAGTTCTTCTTGTAGCGATCGCGGACCGTTTGCCAACCATGCGTGACGTTATCCCCGGAGATAAAAACAGTCGCTTCAGTTCGGTCGTATCCATCCATGTAACCGTCGATGTCGCCCTTGTTCCAGGCATCACGTTGAGCTTCGATTACGGCACGAATGGCTTCGATAGATTTTGTGTTGGATTGGTCTTGAGCGGACGAAAGTGTCGACATGGTGAAGAGTAGAAGAGCTGCAGTTATCAGACTTAGTTTCATTACTGCCCCTTGGATGTCAGGTAGACGTTAGGTCGATTCTTGAGATCTTAACTTAAAGAAAACGTTGGAAGGCGAGGATGTATATCACAGCAGAAACTAAAAATACCACGCGACTTCCTGGTCACGTGGTATTCAAAGCAAGTAACAATGTACTCAGCTTATTTCTTTTCGGTGTGTGCGGCTTTCCTCTTTCCACCGTAGCTCAAAACTGTCAACTTCACAGTGCGACGGCCAAAACTCATGGCCTCGCGTGAGCTGGGTGTCCAAATGTCAATCCGTTTTCCACGCACCATACCGCCGGTGTCTGCCACCAGGTATTCACCGCTGTAGTTTCCAGCGTCGAGTCGTACTCGCGAACCCAACGGCAACACTCGCGGGTCAGCGGCGATCAAACCCTTACTCACGGGCTTTCCACTAGCCGTGCGGCCTCGCAAACTGTAAGCGGTCGCAACGTAAGGTATCGCTGGACCTGAAGCCGGGGACTCAACAACCTTGGCAGCATCCTCACCCAAACTTCCCTCGTTCACAGGAGCGGAAATTTCTGCGATGGGCTGCAATTGTTTTTGCGCCTCTTGCTGGTTTTGAGACGGAAGAGTCTCAGCTGAAGAGGAACGACCGGGTAAAATCAAAGAACCACTTAGAAGTACAGCAACAACAAATGTACTCCCACTCAAGATGGGCTTAACGTTCAATTCGGGTCTCCTGTCCGAAGTCTGCTTCTAACTTTTAGCGTCCTGCGCGAGTCCGTTCTTTCCTATGACTCGTCCCCTGGCTCTAGGAGTCTGATTGACGTCAGCCGAGGTTGGGGGCTTGCATCCTTGATGCGGTGCGCTAAAAGAATTGGAATGAGAAAACGAAAAAGCTAGCTAGTCTGCTTGCCAGTTCGGA
The DNA here is from genome assembly GCA_003222935.1 of Acidobacteriota bacterium. Taxonomy (GTDB): domain Bacteria; phylum Acidobacteriota; class Blastocatellia; order Pyrinomonadales; family Pyrinomonadaceae; genus PSRF01. Next base: position 6,021 of record QHXL01000286.1, on the reverse strand, counting down.
GGAAACCTAGCACACATTTTCGACAAGCTCCAAACAGGAAAAATGTCGAAAAAGCCAGTAATTTTACCTAATTGATGAAATACTGCGACTTACTGAGATTGCGTACAGTCACATCGACAGCGGAGTGAAAATCGAGCAGAATGACCTAACTATAGGTGCAGAAAGTTCTCGACCAAGTGTCTGCCTTCCGGATTCGTGTCGTCAAAAAGTTCCGGGTGAAACTGAATTCCGTAGAGTCTACGGCCTTTTTGCTGCATTGCTTGAATCTTACAGGTCTCGTTGGAAGCGGTAGTTCTGAAGCCATCCGGCAGTTCCTTCACCTCATCACAGTGGTTATGCCACACGGTGATCTCCGGCGGAAGACCTTTGAACAAACCCTCACCAGTGTTCTGAATCGGTAGGAAGCCGCGCTCGCGTTTGGCGCCTTCGTAACCTTCACCAGGCTCGAGTCGTTCCATCAACCCAACCTTGGCTCCGTAAGCGAGCGCGATCTGCTGATGACCTCCACACAAACCCAGGACGGGTTGACTCGCTTGCTTGATTACATCGAATACGCCCTTCAACGACTCAGGCGTGTACATTTCCCAGGGATGACTTTGGCCGCTGAGAATGATGTGTGACGGCTTGAGACTTCGGACTCGATCGAGTGAGACGTGGTGAAAAGGCTCGATGAGTATTTCGAGTTCAGGAATCAAACGACCCAGCACCGCACGAACTTCGCGCGGACTCGCTCCCTGACCATCGATCGTGTTGTCGACTAAATAAACTAACAAGTTATTTCAAGCAATAAAGCTTCCCGTTAAAAGCGCCGATGTAGATTCGACCGTTTAAGATCGCCGGCGTCGAGTTGATATTATCACCAATCTTCAAGGAGCTGATGCCTCGACCATCTTCAGCATTCACGGTATGCATCCAGCCACTCTTATCACCAAACACTAATCGACCATCGACTATCGGTGCGGTTCCCCAGATGGGAGCGCGTGCGCGATAACGCCAAACAACTTCCCCTTTGTCAGCACTCAACGCATACATGAAGTGATTGCTGGAACCAATGTGTACTCTTCCATTGTCAACAATGGGACTTCCCCAAATTCCGTTGCTGCCACCTTCCGTTCGAAACGTCCAAACAAGCTGACCATTCGACTGGCGAAAACAATAGACCTGTCCATTCTCAGCGGCGGTATAGACAAATCCATTTGCGACTGCCGGCGTTGAATCCGAGTCGGCGCCGATTCGCGCTTTCCAAATCGTCGCCCCGTCTGACTGGTTCAAACAATACAGATCGCCCTGCTCAGTTCCTGTGTAGATGCGACCGTCAACTATTGAAAAGCTTCCCTCCATTGAACCCAAACGCCCGACTTTGTAGATCAGCGATCCATCTTCAAGGTTCAAACAATAGAAGAAACCGTCTTCACCGCCAAAGTAGACTCGACCTTCAATCACAGCTGAACCGCAATCAACTTCAAACCCGGTTTGGTATTTCCAGAGTAGTGTTCCGTCTTTTTTATTGAGGCAATAGATATTGTGATCGAGACCGCTCGCAATGATGCGATCGCCGGCGATCGCAGGTGTTGCTTTGAAACTATCCTCAGCTTTGAAACTCCATACAAGACTACCGTCCTTCACGTCGAGACAATAGAGCCGACCATCCGCTGACGGGAAGTAAACATGGTTCTCATCAACCGAGGGCTGACCGGGCCAACTGGTGCCGCCCCATGGATCTTTATGCAGACGGCCGGCAATCGACTTGGTCTCGAATTCCCAAACAACCTGAAGCTGTTCTTTTGACCAGGGACCCGTTCCGTAGAAATTCCGCGAAGGACTGCCCAGCCAAACTGGAACAGATGCGGGCGGGTTGAATGGGACCTCAGTGGGTTTGGTTTCGCCACTGACTTTGTTACCGCAGGCTGAAAGCAAACGCACGATCAAAAGCAGCGTTACAAAGATTAGTGCTTTGGAAGGGGAGATCTGTCGAGGATTCATGGGGGAAAAATGTCCGATAAACTTCAGTTTGTCGTGAGATTGGCTAACGGACTTGCGCACCACCGGACTTCTAGCGAGAGTCACGACAAACTATAAAGTTTATCGGACAACCACTGACCGCTATAGACTACTTCAGCACTTCCAGTGATCACAACCTCGTTATCGCTGCGCCAGTTGATCTTAACTTCGCCGCCTTCCATCAGGACACGCACATCGCGATCAGCCTTTTCGTTCACCATGGCCGCGACAGCGCCTCCACAAGAACATGTGCCGGAAGCGGTTGTTTCGCCTACTCCACGTTCCCAGATTCGCAACTCGATCAACTTTCTTTCGAGCACACGCACGAAGACGACATTCGTCCGATCTGGAAACTGTGGATGGTTTTCTATTGTCTTTCCGATGCGGCGCCAATCGAGTGCGTCGAAGTCGTCGACGAAAATACAGCAGATCGGATTTCCCATCTGCATTGCAGTAATCTGAAACTTCTCCCCATTAACCGGCAGCTCGTAACCAATCACTTTCTCGACTGGAGTGTCCCTCATCGGGATTGTTTGCGGATCAAAAAACGGCTGACCGAGTTCGGACTCGAAGATGTACTTACCACGAGGATCCTGCTCGCGAGGAAAGTAGCGCTTCAAACCTGTCCGCGTACTCAAGACCAGTTCGTCAGCACTCCAAAAACCTTTGTAATAAAGGTAAGCAGCCCAGCTTCGCTACCGTCGGGATTAAAAATACGAACGTTGAAGTCAGCTTTACTTGAGTCAAGTTTCTCTACGATGGCTATTCCATCTGAGCCCGCACCGTAGTGACGATTGCAAATTCGTTTGGAGAACTGGCCCAGGTCTTTGACGTCGCTGAGGTCTTGAGCCTCGAGCACAATGTAGTCGTTCCCTAACCCATGAAACTTCGTAAATTTAATTGGCATTCTTAATGTCCGTTTAATGTCCGATAAACTTTAGTTTGTCGTGATTGTATGAAGATGGGCCTGGATTTTTGCGAACTTCTGGCAGTCTTACGTCAACTTGAGCACGTCACGACAAACTTAAAGTTTATCGGACATTAGGATCTTCCGGTGAATGATGCGAGCAGAACTGCGATGGGATCGATGCACATTGTGCGCGGCTCGACGTCTCTCGGGTAGTTATTCACCATGATTGAAAACACCAGCCTCTCGCCCCCTGCCGTCGTCACGTAACCACCCAAGCTCGCCGCTGAGCTGAGTGAACCTGTCTTTGCGCGTAAATTGTTTTCAGCCGCCGTGTTCTTGAATCGAGTACGCAACGTTCCATCGACTCCCGCAATCGGTAGAGCATCACGAAAGACTTGCGCGTACCGGTGTTGACTCATGAAGGTCAACAGCTGCACTGACGTTTCAGCCGTGATCATATCGTTACGAGAAAGTCCTGACCCATCACTCAGCACAAGCGATTCAGGCCGTATCCCGGCCGTCTTCAAAAACTCCTGGACCGATAACAAGCCCAGGTCTTCGGTAGTCAGACCGACAGACGATCTACCTGGAGGTAACACCGCCGGAGGCGCAACTTTTCCGAGCGTTCTCAAGATTAATTCTGTGTAGAGATTCTGGCTGGGCTTCAACGTCTTCGCAGCTATTAAGCTGAATGGCGGCGATTGGAGTGTAGTTATTTCGACAGGCGCAGCAGCGGAAACGTTCGTCAAACTCGAAGCCGCAAACATTTGAGTTGGATTTAGCGAGTTCTGCTTTGATTCGTAATCAATTGTGCGTGACTTTCCCTTGATGACAACACCACGTTGCGTCAACGAGGCGCGCAGTAAATAGACAAAGAGTAAAGCGGGATGCGAAATACCAATGCCACCCGAATACCCGGGATCATCGAGGGCAATGCTGCCCGCAATGTTCACCACATCTTCACCGAGGTCGCGATAGACCGAAATGTCTCTTTTACTTCCTCTCGCCGTGGTAGTTACGTTATTGACAACTCTTAATAGAGGATCAGGTGGACCAGTTGTGATCACTGCGGGCTTCCCAACATTTGAACCGGGTTTTATGAACAAGTCCAAAGCGTTGTCGTTGACGGTCAACGGAGTAACTTCAGCGCCGTAGTACCAGGTTAGATCATCCCATTCCCATCCAGATCCGTAGCGTGGCCCAACGAAATAACTTTCGTCGCCAATCAAGTCGCCTTCAATCCGCTTGACCCCGGCTGCCACGATTTTTGCCGACAGATCGTCAATCCCTTTGAAGTAGTCTTCATTGTTGAATCGCGCTGCGATCGAAGGATCACCGCGACCAAAAATCGTCAGGTCTCCCTTGATTACACCGGAACTGTCAGGATGTTTTGGCGCATAGACTGACGTCGTAAATCGGTAGTCAGGTGAAAGACGATCGAGGGCTGCGGCAACCGTGTAGATCTTCATGTTCGAAGCAGGTCGCAGGAGCTTAGTCGAATTTTCTTCAAACAAAACTTTTCCTGTGTCGAGCGAAGCCACTTTGATTCCGATCATCGCTGACGACAATTCGGGTTTTGCGAGAACATTGGCGATCTTTGTCTGTAACTCGGCAAGCGATCGCGTGGGGACGGAAGTACGAGTTGGGGTCGGCGAAGGTCGAGGAGTCGGGCTTATTTGCGGAGCCGGTGTTTGTGGTTGCGCAGCAGCAGCTTGACGCTCACGTTGAGCACTCGCTGTGACGCTGAACGGAAGCACGGAGAACCACACCGCGACGATTAGAGTAATAGCTTGAAGTCTGGATCTATTAATTCGCTTCATTTTGTTTGACTTGATTCCTGTCTCTTAAACACGCAATCAACTAGATGCTTGGGGCGAGTGTCCGATATGCTTTAGAGCCCCCTGCAACAGTGATCTTCTGAATTACAGAGGACACATTAGCCAATTTTCAGGTTAGGAAGGTGGACCCTGTCCCCGCCGTCTCGCTTGATCTCGGTGGGTTCTCTTTTAGTAAATCTCAGCGGGGACAGGGTCCACCTTCCCAACCTGAAAATATTCTAAAAATTCATTCACTGCTGAGGTCATAATTTTGCAAGAAGCTCTTTAGCTTGTCGTGGCTAGGTTTAGTGCCATCACAGCTGTATTGAGAATACGACAAGCTAAAGCATATCGGACATTTGCCACTTGTACTCTTGAATGCTTCTTCTAAAACACAATACTTGCTATCCCAACTTTTCTATTTGCCAAGCTACTCTGGCTCAGTGCCAGCTGAGGTAGCTCTTGATCCTCTGACTCTTGTCATCAACTCCGTAAACCTTGGGTCACTTCGCAAACTACTCCAGTTTGGATCATTCTCAAAACAAGGTCGATTCTCGTTGCCCAAATTGATCGAACGCTCCAGCCAAGCGAATGCTTCACTTGCAATTCCCTCCAGTGAATAGACAGAAGCTATCGAATACGCAATCTCGGCATCGACTTCCCCGTTTCGCCTGACATCGTCCGTCAATTGCGCTAGTGCCTCACCGTGCTTGCCCTGGGCGCTGAGAAACATCGCCATGAACGGCCGTATGCCATGCATGTCGCGCATCAAGTCGGCGGCAGCATCAGTTTGACCCGTGTAATACAAACCTAAAGCACGCATCGTTCTGACTAAAGGGTTATCAGGTTCCTGGGCGTTATCCAGTTGACGGAACGCTTCATCAAACTGGCCCATGTACATGTAAACCATCGCGCGACTATAACTCGCAACCACATGTGCCGCGGGATCAAGTCGTACTAAACGATCGTAGCTGCTCAACGCTCGACGATACTCTCCATCCAACCGGTGCAACATGGCCTTCACAAAATAGACTACCGCTTCGTTTGGCGCTTCCTTGCGCGTTTGGTTCACCGCGCCGCGAGCCTTTTCCTTCTCACCACGCCAAAGATAAACAAAGACCATCAGCATTCGCGCTTCAAGAATCTTGCTGTCGATGGACAGAGCTTTGCGAAATGCTTCCTCGGCTTGCTCGTAGTCCTCCGAGCCACCAAACCCCTTGAACACCCGGTTGACGTAACAAGCCCCGAGACCGTCGTAGGCAAGTGCGAAGTTTGGATCCAGATCGATTGCTC
>QHXL01000285.1:506-7915 GCA_003222935.1 Acidobacteriota bacterium | reverse complement strand
CTTTCTCGGTTTGGCTGGTTTTGTTATCGCATCGTTCGTTGGTCTAACTACCACAGCCGTATGGCTGATGGCTCTCATCTGTTGCTTACCGCTCAGTCTTCTTGCGCTTCCTGCTTACTCCGATCGTTTCAAAAAAGACATTGCCGACATTTCGAAATCTATCAGGCGATTTCCCACCCAACCCGATTTACAAACTGCCGGATACATTCTTTTCTATCTCGTGACGGCCATTGTTCTGTGGCAGGTCTTCAGTAAGGCGATGATTCAGGATTTGGAGGGTATCAGCACCGGTCTTTTGAACAACTTTGGTGATCTTCCATTTCACTTGAGTGTCATCACTGGATTCGCTTACGGAAATAATTATCCTCCTGAAGATCCCACGTATGCCGGGGTGAGGTTTACGTACCCGTTCTTGTCCGACTTCGTTTCGGCTATTTTTGTGCGTTGTGGAGCTGACCTTCGACAGTCGATGTTCCTCGAGAACTTTGTCCTGGCGCTCTCATTCGTTGGTCTATTACATCGGTGGGCCCTCGTAATGCTGCGCGATCGACTCGCTGCGATCATCACACCACTGTTAGTTCTTCTGAATGGCGGATTTGGATTTGTACTGCTATTCAACAAAGCCGATTCGAATGAGTATGGACTCTTTGGAGTCTTATCTAATCTCCCTCCCTCCTTCACGGTGATTCCTGAGACGACCTGGCGCTGGGGGAACGCGGTCTCGGCGTTGCTAATCCCACAACGTGGGTTCCTCATGGGATTGCCTCTAGCGGTCATTGTGTTTACTCAGTGGTGGCTGGCAATAAATCCGCCCGAGGTAGTAAGAGTTCAAAGTTAATCGTAGTAGAGCCGAAACCGTTTCTTGCGCAGAGTTCCGTACGAAGAATGATCGGCGCAGGCTTCGCGGCAGGCTTACTGCCACTCGTGCATGCTCACAGTTTTGTTGTTGTCATGGGAATGGCCGGGTGTCTATTTCTAATCCAGCGACGTTGGCGCGACTGGTTTGTTTTTTTCGTCGTTGCTTCGCTGGTCGCGATTCCCCAACTCTGGTGGTCCACGTCGCACACAGCAGTAAGTGCCGGAAGTTTCTTCGCCTGGGAGTTTGGTTGGGATCGAGGAACAGACAGTGCGATCTGGTTTTGGTTTAAGAATACCGGACTGTTCATTCCGTTAATTGTGGTAGCGCTGCTCATCCGCGGAAAAGACTACTTGATAAAGAAGCCAGTTTTGTTTTTCTATCTGCCTTTTACGCTCTGCTTCCTGGTGCCCAATCTTATTAAGATGGCCCCGTGGATTTGGGACAATATCAAGGTGTTGTTTTACTGGTGGTTGGCTTCGGCTCCAATAGTCGCAATGTTGTTATCACGACTTTGGAGAGATGGATACCTGCGGAGAGTGACGGCCTGCATACTATTTGTCTTTTTAACTTTGTCTGGCGCGCTCGACGTTGCAGGCATTGCTTTGCGGTCAACGAAGTATGGGGTCTTTGATATGTCGGGGCTGAGGTTCGCAGAACTCGTGAAGGTGAAAACAACACCTCGTGCACTCATCCTCCATGCGCCGGTACACAACGAACCTGTCTTTCTCTCCGGACGCAAATCTTTGATGGGTTATCCCGGTCACATCTGGACTCACGGTCTCGATTTTAAGCAACGTGAGACCGATGTTCGGAGAATGTATTTCGGGGGACCTTATGCGGAAGAGTTGATGGCCCAATACAAGATCGACTATGCGGTAATTGGACCACTCGAGAAGAATGTACTAACCGTGAATGAAGAGTTCTTTTCCAGATTCGAAAAAGTTGGAGACGTAGGTGGCTACCAGCTCTACAAAATCAAACGCTAGTCGGAAGAGTAAGAAAGACGCTTCAGCGCCGAAGGTCCAGCCAGTTCCTGATTTACCGGAGCGCGTTTGGCAAATAACGGCGATTGCAATTTTCTGTCTGGCCGCAGTACTCCGACTCTACGACCTAAATCTTGTTCCTTTGCACCATGATGAAGGTGTCAACGGGAATTTCCTGCTTTCATTGGTTAGAGACGGACGCTGGAACTACGACCCGCGAAACTATCATGGCCCAACCCTCTATTACTTCACGGCGATAGTGCCCTGGGTCATTAAGCTTCTCTTCGGAACCGAAGCGAGCGAGACTTATGGTCTAAACACCATTGTTATTCGATTGGTGACTGCACTTTTCGGATTGGCAACGATAGGACTGGTCTTCTTACTTCGGCGGCGGCTCGGTACAGTGGCGACACTAACTGCCGCACTGCTACTCGCAATCTCGCCAGGTGCCGTCTACCTTTCGCGTTACTACATACACGAAAGCCTCTTTGTATTTTTCACTCTCGGCGCCGTTGTTGCGGCCATCAGGTTTTACGATCAGCGCAATCCCGTTTACCTGATCGTTGCCGCGATTTCTGCGGCGATGCTTTTCGCTACAAAAGAGACCGCAATGATTTCAGCAGGCGTGCTGATCATCGCGCTTGTCGGTACTTATCTGTACCCACGAATCTTTGCGGCACTCTTCAATGGTCGGATGCTACGTCGCTCTGATTCTTCGGCGAGTTTTGTCGACGATCTAGGTGGGTTTGGATTACTGGGAATTTGTATAGGGGTGGCGCTGATTGTCTTCGTCCTCATAAACGTCGTCCTTTATTCCTCGTTTTTCAAAAACTATCCCCAGGGAGTTTACGACTCCCTGAGCACATTCAAAGTTTGGTCGAAGACGGGGCAAACAGCGCACGTGCATCCACTGCTCACGTACGTTCGCTGGCTGGCTTATCAGGAAGCCGGACCTTTGGCACTTGGGATTGTCGGTGCTGTTTTCGTAATCATCAGACCGGTAAACCGCTTGGCCCTGTTCGTGGGGCTTTGGGCGTTTGGTTTGATCGCCGCATATTCGCTGGTTCCTTACAAGACTCCGTGGCTCGCTCTAAACTTCATCATTCCGCTGTCGCTCGTTGGAGGTTATGCAGTTCAACGCATCTTTGAGTTAGAACGAGGGCAGTTGCGGTTACCAGTGGCACTTGTGGTTTTGGCGAGCTTGCTTGGGCTGTATCAAACCATCGACCTCAATTTTTTCAACTACGATAACGACAGTACCTATTACGTTTACGTTTATGCGCACACAAAACGGGGAACAAAGGATCTAGTTGACGTTATTGACCGGATTGCTAAAGAGGGAGGGCAAGGCGGTAAAACCGGCATTACCATCGTCTCGCCCGACTACTGGCCGCTCCCGTGGTATTTGCGACATTACAGCCGCGTCGGTTATTACGGGAGAATGAGCCCTTCCACTGAGCCACTCATTATTGCTTCGACCGGCCAGCGAGCTGAGATTGAGTCGCTTTTTGGGGGCCTTTATGAAGAGGTTCCATCTTCTGAGTCCGGAGGCGCCTTTGGGCTTCGGCCGGGAGTCGATTTGCTTCTTTACAGGCGAATAAATCGTCAACCTTAGCACCCACCGAACTCACTCGAAATCGACCAGAAATTAAGCGTCGAAACTAACTTTGCTTCTTACTTCATTAAGAGAGGCTTAGTTCAGGTTGTGGTTGACATTCTAAGCACCCCCCACTTATAGTGGCCACCCGTACATAAACACTCTTCGAACCCCGAAATTTCATATCGAGGAGCTGGCCCAAATAGTTCAATCTAATACCGCATGTTCAAACTTCAACGTCTGGAAATTACTGGATTTAAGTCATTCGCCGATTACACACAAATACTCTTCACCGGAGACGGCATAACCGCCATCGTCGGCCCTAACGGTTGCGGGAAAAGTAACGTAGCCGACGCAATTGCGTGGGTTTTGGGTGAACAACGCGTAAAGCACCTGCGCGGTGGCGAGATGAAGGACGTGATTTTCCAGGGCTCTCGGAATCGTCAGCCGAGTGGTATGGCCGAGGTGGTCATGCACATGGTTCGCGACGAGACGGTCAAAGAAGAGCAGGACATCGAGGATATCGACTCAACTCTCGAACAAATGGATGAACGAGTCATTAATTTGGATGAGATTTTACCCCAGGACGCGCCGGCTCCATTAGAAGTAGCGGCTGAAACGTCGGGTGAGGTCGGTGCTGTAGAAGGCGAAGCGGCTGTTGTTGTTCAAGAGGGCGATGCCGTAGCTGTAGTAGAGTCCGCCGCACCGGTAGCGCATAAGACATCACACAAGCGTCACTGGCGCAGACGCAACCTGGCGCTCGAGTTCGCACCTGGTGAAGCCGTCTCAGTAACGCGGCGACTTTATCGCTCCGGCGAAAGTGAGTACCTGCTGAACGATAAGATTTGCCGCCTGCGCGATATTCAAGACCTCTTTTCGGGAACTGGTCTGGCAGGTGGTCACTACGCAATCATCGAACAGGGGCGGATCGGACAGATCTTGTCAGCCAAGCCGATGGATCGTCGGACAATCATCGAGGAGGCGGCGGGCATCACCAAGTTCCGCGTTCGCCAACGTGCGACTGAAGCCCGGCTTGAATCTGCACGCGGAAACCTTTCGCGAATTTCCGATATCGTTTCCGAGATTGACCGGCAAGTGAACAGCCTGCGACGTCAGGCAGCCAAGGCCCGACGTTATGGGGTTCTGCGCGAAGAACTGCGCGAACTACTCCGCCAGGTTTACGTTGCGGAAGATCAGAAACTTACCGCTATCCTTGACGAGACTAAAACCAAACTTACCGAGATTGGCGAGCTCGAATTAAGCATCGCTGAAGAACTCAACAAGCGCGAGGACGAAGCAAAGACGGCGACGCAAGAAGCGCGAAGCTTTGAAGATGAGTTGACTGGCGCTCGTGCCGCCGCGGCGGAGGCTGTGCTTCAGCGTGATCGCCAGGCGCGCGAATGTGTCTATCAAAAGGGACAATTTGCTGACCTGGAAAAGCGCAAGGGAGAAGTCGCAGGTGAAATCGAAGCACTGACAACGCGGCTGGTTCTCATCGAGTCTGAGTGTCGTCGTTTGCAGGAAGAAGACGCGCGATTGCGTGCGGAAGCCGAGCAAACAGGACTGTCGCTCCGAACAGCGGAAGAGTCTTACGCGTCGCGTTTGACGGCTGCAGCCGCAGCTGAAGGCGAAATCGAAAACGCTCGCCAGGAGTTGTTGGCACAGACAGCAATGGCTGAACGGCTACGCGAGATCGCTCGCCAACTTGAAGGAACGCTCGAACGCTTGTCGCAACAGGCCGAAGGACTGGCGCGTGAAGGTGAACGTGCCAATCTGCAGCATTCCGAACGCAAGGTTGAAGCTGAGAAATTTGCGCAGGAGCTTGGCGATGCTCGCGAACTCGTCACTCGTTTACAGGCAGAACGAGAAGCTGCGGTCGATGCAGTTGTGCGCGGTCATGAAGCTGTTAGCGACACTGAAGCTGAACTCACGCGAGTGCGCGACGAGTTTTCCCGCGCGACGCCGGCTGTCCAGCTCGTCTTCTCGCCAAGTGAAACGCCACGCGATTTTCATTTCATCGGAACACTGGCTGACGCGCTCAACGTCGATGCCAAATGGGAAAGAGCGGTAGAAGGCGTACTCGGATCTTCGTTGCAGGCGATTGTAGTCCCAACTCCTGATGATGCTGTGCGTGCGGCATCCTGGCTGCGCGAGAACAACGGAGGTCGCGCAAGCTTCTTAGTTGCGGGTCTGCACGGTGGCAGTGAAGAGCTCGATACACTCAATACGCTTACTTGCAAACTTGAAGAGCGCTCGACGCTTTCGTTGAGTCTTGTGGAAGACGTCAAGGAAGACCTTCGTATTTGCGATGTGCTCGGCGCGCCACAGCAACTCATTACCGTTCTCAAACGCACACTTCCGCAGAAAGTAAACGCTCGGCTGGCAGCAAATCTCGAAGAGGCAATGGTCAAGTCGATTGCCACCGGCGAGGTTTACGTGACCCTGAATGGTGATTGGATCTCGAGTGGGCAATTTGTGAATGCCGGAGATGCCAGGGGAGGGCGCCGGTTTGCTTGCTTTCAAACGCGAATTGCGAGAACTGGAAACACGCGCTGAAACGCTTGGTCGCGAAGTTGAAATCGCCGGGATGGGATCGCGCGGCGCTCGTGCTCGTCTGGTCGAACTCGAAGACGCAGTTCTAACGCTAAACGAGGTCATCGGACGTGAAGAACGCGAAGCCATGACACGAGAATTAACCGCATCAGGTCTCGAGCAGGAAGTCGAACGAGCAGAGCGTCATCTACGTGTCGTGGCGCAGGACCTGGCACGCGTCGAGGTTGAACAGGTTGAGCTGGGCGAACGACGTTTCGAAGCGTTACGGGAAGCCGAAACGGCTGAAGCCGCACGCGAAGCAGCCGCTGATAAAGTGATCAACTTTTCGGCGTTGCTGGCTGACATCCGACGCGAAACAGAAATCGAAAGTGAAGCCCTTGCCGGTCAACGTGCGACGGCCGCAGCTGCGGCGGAACGACGACGAGCTACAACTGCCGAGCTGCGTCGCATTGAAGGCGAGCTCGCTGACTTTGCGGCGCGCGTAGAAAGACATCGTTTCGAGCTTGCTGAAATGAATGGCAGGACGGACGAGTTGAGCATTTCGATCGCCGACCTCGAACAGAAGGCTAGTTCTGTCGAGAGCGATCGCGCTCGCGAGGAGCAAGAAATTGCCGCTCTGTCAGCGAAGCTTCAGGAAGCCCGCCAACGTGCGGACGCGTTTTCCGAGGAGCTTTCTGAATTGAATCGCCGGGCTGCCGAGGTGCGAGATTCAAGAGCTGGGCTTGAAGTTCAAAAAGCGGAGTCGCAGGCACGACAAACATTCGTTCATGAGAATTGCCAGACTGAGCTCAATCAATCTTTAGAAGCACTTGCCGGCGAAGTCGTGTTGGCTGACGATTTCGACTTCGAGACAAGTCATAAACGAGTTGAAGACTTGCGCACCCGCCTTGAAGGTTTTGGCGGAGTGAACATGATGGCTCTCGAAGAACTGGCGGAAGCTGAAGAGCGTTTGCTGTTCCTCACCGTGCAACGACAGGACATCATCGAAGGCATCTCTTCGACGGAAGAAGCTTTGCGAGAGATCAAAAAACGTTCGCGCGAACGTTTCCGCCATGCCTTCGAGCAGATCAATAAGAACTTCAGCGAGCTGTTCCTGGAATTGTTTGGCGGTGGTCGCGGCGAAATGAGCTTGATCGACGCAGACGACGTACTCGAATCGGGAATCGACGTTATCGCTCAACCACCAGGGAAGCGGTTGCAAAACGTACTGCTTCTATCCGGTGGCGAGAAAGCCATGGCGGCTCTTGCTTTGGTGCTGGGAATATTTCACTATCGGCCCGCTCCGTTTTGTTTGTTGGACGAAGTCGACGCGCCACTTGACGAAGCCAATGTGGGACGCTTTACTGATAAAGTCGTTCAAATGTCGGCGCAGACACAGTTCATTGTTATCACACACAACAAACGCACGATGGAGATG
>QHXL01000285.1:0-440 GCA_003222935.1 Acidobacteriota bacterium | reverse complement strand
AACTAAGCAAGTTCTCTCCGCCGCGTTCATGATTTTGAGCGCGGCGATTTTCACTTGGGCACAGACTTCTAATTCAACCAAGCATAACGCCCGGCAGGAACGTGTTCCCGAACCCGCAATTCCAAGTGCGCCGAGTGCGGATAGTACGAAGTATTCCTACGAGTTCACTCAGCCGAAGTTTTTGGTCAAGCACATCGTTATCGAGCATGACGCAAATGGTAGGGGCACAATAACCTTTGAACGTTTGAATGAAGATACTCCTGTGGAAGAGTCGATAGAACTCTCAAGCGCCGCCCTGCAGCGTGTTAAATCGTTCTGGGAAGCTTTGAACTTCCTGAATTCCGAGAAGAATTACCAGGCGAACAAAAACTTTGCTCATCTGGGGACGATGCGAATTGGGATGCAACAAGGTGAGCGTAAGCGAGTCGCTGAATTCAATT
>QHXL01000214.1 GCA_003222935.1 Acidobacteriota bacterium | reverse complement strand
GTAATTTGAGTTAGCGTCAGACAATCGATACAGGATGTTCGTGAAGCCCTTGTACGGTCGCAGCGCATTAATGTTGGCGTTTGGACCTCCGTTCGCAGGAAGGTTTGCAGTCAACGCCGCGAACGAGGGTTGGTTTAGATCCGGTTGTCGAATCAGGTGACGTCCAAGGTTACCGACGTAGTTAACCTCCATAAAGAAACCGCGAGGCAATTCCCGCTGGACACCGAGACTGAAGTTCATCGAGTAGGCGATTTCAAGGTTTGGATCGATGGAATTGATCGACCCGAGCAGGGCCGCGTTTGCGGGCGTCCCACCCGAGGGGTTCGTCAGGTTGCCGTTATCAAGACTCGGAGTGCTTACGAAAGGCGGCACGTTAACCTGTGAAAAAATCAGGTTACCTTCAACCTTGTCATAAAACATTCCGAAGCCGCCGCGAATTGACGTCTTGTCGTCGTTGAATGGCGCATAAGAAAATCCAAACCGTGGTGCGATCTTATTCTTAGCCTGGTAAAAGCCACGCGGTGCGCCTGTCGGTACAGTTGCGAGTGCAGCATCACTCACGCCCACGCGTCCACGTTCCTCAGCGGGAATACCAGAACCAGCTCGAACAAGCCCGTTGAAGCGATTTCCCCCCTTCGTTATATCGATGTTTCCGTTTGCCAGCACGGTTACTGCACGGGCCGGATCGTAACGAAATGGATCGAAGCTGGCGATATTGTTTGCCTGGGTATAGGTCGGCGTGAAGTGATAGAAGCGAGCTCCCAGTTCAAGACTCAGGTTGCGACGAACTTTCCAACTATCTGTAAGAAATGCTTCCACCTGGTGAAATCTGAAGAAGCCGATCGGATCGTTGTCAGCCTCACTGTAAGTGCGGAAGTTTCCGAGTAACGCATCGGCAAACGAGTTGCCGGTAGTTCTCGTCCCGTTCGTATTGAACGCCAGCGAACCCGTGTAACCTGAACGACCGTTTTGATCTTTGCGATTACGCACGTACAGAAAACCGGTCTTGAGTGAGTGCTTGCCGCGAATGAGCGTAACGTTATCGCTGATGGCGATGTCAGTTGTTGGCGACAACAATGAACCGGATGGACCACTGAAGTTTGCCATCGCTCCGTTGCCGGCAAAAGTTGTATTCGGAATTCCCTCGTCATACCGGCCACCCGAGAAAAGCTGCGGGTAGGTCAATCCATACGTTGCACGTTTCCAGAACTCGCCAACAGGCGGTATCCGCTGACCATTCCACGAAGCGTTAGCTTTCACTTCATTGATCAGGGTCGGCGACATGAGCCAGGTGTGAGAGATCTGATAACTGGTTCCGGGACGTAGTCGATTGGTGGGAATAGTCGGCAGCTGTGAAGTGATGAAGGTGCCGTAGGGTTCGATCAGATCATACATGTCGTGGAGATAACGACCATACATACTGTGTTTGGAGTTGATTCGATAATCGATGCGGATGTTGTCTTCACGGTAATCGAACGGGTTTGGCTGCTGGAACGTGGCATTGTTTGCAGTCGGCGTGTCGGAATAGGCGACCGCAAGTTTTTCCATCGCACTATAGACCGCGGCTATCGCAGCGCCATTAGGAGTGACACCAACAGGTGCCCCGTTCAACCTCAAGTTAGCGAGGTTGCGACCGGGAATAGGCTGGCCCGCCGCGACAGTAGTTCCGTCGGCAGGATTAATTGCCGTGTAGCCGGTTGGAACGTTTAGCACTCCGGTACGTAGCGCAAAGTTGCCCAGGCGTTCGGCACGTGTCGGCAGGTTGCGTCGCACAGGCGCCGAATCCTGACGGATATATTTGAACTCTTCGCCGGCAAAGAAGAACAACTTGTCTTTGACGATTGGACCATTAAAGTTCCAACCGAAATTATTGAATCGTAACTTTTGTCGGACAGGCGAGAAGAAGCTGCGCGCGTCGAGTTTATCGTTGCGCAGGAACTCAAAGACACTACCATGAAAATCATTGCCGCCTCCGCGCGTGACGACGTTGATTGACGCGCCGGCGTTTCGACCGTATTCAGCCGAGAAGTTTGAAGTTTGAATCTTAACTTCCTGGATAAAGTCGATACCGACATTGTTTACCTGGCTGTTGTTACTGCCGGAATCCATGTTGGAACCGCCATCAATCGAAAGACTGTTGTAGTTAGGGCGGTTTCCATTGATGGCTGCCTGGCTGATGCTCAAGCTGGTAGTTAGGGCCAATTGATCTTCATCGAGAATTGCAGCGCCCGGGATCAGCGTTACCAACTGCATGTAGTTGCGACCGTTAAGTGCAAGGTTTTGCACCTGGCGCTTATCAACCACGCGCGCGACCTCGCCAGAAGTGGTGTTAACCGTTTCACCCGCGGCCGTCGAAACTTCCACGGTTTCCGAAACGCTTCCCGTCTCGAGTGTGATGTTGACCGTAAGTCGTGTATCAGTCGCCAAACTATTATCTGTTTGGTTCGATTTCTTGAACCCGTTGCGTTCAACGCTCACGGTGTAAGTACCAGCAGGAAGGTTTGTAACTGTGTAGAAACCACCCTCGTCTGTAACAGCAGTGCGAGCGGCATTCGTGGAGCTGTTAGTAACAGTGACGGCGGCATTGGGAACAACAGCACCAGACGAGTCTGTAACCGTTCCTGAGATACGACCGAAAATTGTTTGACCGCTAATACTGATGCAGGCCAAAGCTACGGCAAACAGAACGCCCGAAACTTTCAGGAGTGACGATAGGGAAAGGCGCGACTTTGTTAGTTCTCGCATCGACGTAACACCTCCGATTTGCTGAATGGAAAGTCTGGCATCACCAGCACCTCGCCAGACGTTCTCGTGTTGAAGAAAGTGACGGAGAAAAATTTCAAGCCCGATGTTCGATAAACCTGTTCTTAATTACGCAACCATTGGCGCTGCGAAAGCCGGTGCCGCAATGAGTGCAACGGCGCCCCGCAAACGCGGATGCTCCTCGGCTGGAACTACGTGTATTTCGGTTGTGCCGCCGAACTCGGTCAGGGTTCGTTCGCGCAATGCATTGCGCACGATTGGTTCGATCAAACTCCACGCGGTGGTTATTTCACCGCCGATGTAGATGCGCGCCGGGTCAATAGCATTGACGATCGACGCTAACCCTAAGCCGAGATAACGGGCCGTGGAGTTAAGTGCACCGAGCGATTTCGCGTCGCCGGCTCGTGCGCGTGCAATCAGATCTTCAATTGTGAAAGTTGATGTTTCGATATCACGTGGTCCAGGTTCTGATAAATCGCGACCGAAGTAGCGAGACAGAGTTGCGATGTTGGAGACATACGATTCCCAACACCCGGTCGCGCCGCAGGAACAGCGTGGGCCATCAATGCTGAGCGGCACGTGGCCAAACTCGCCGGCGGTGTTGTGACGACCACGCATCAACTCGCCGTTTACTACAACCCCGGTCCCGACGCCGTCAGAAATACTTACAAAAACCGAGTGACCCGCTGTTATGACATCGCGCCTGGTGGTCCAGAGCTGAGCGAGTGCGCAGGCCTTAGCCGAGTTTTCAATGTGCACCGGAATGCCGATAGCTGCCGCCAGGGGATCGCGAAGACTTACATCACGCCAACCCAGCGTCGGCGCGTGAAGAACGCGACCTCCAGCCGGATCAACCATGCCGGGAACAGCGACGCCTATCCCGGCACAAGCTCCAACATCCTTGTAATCGGCGAGAACTTGCTTGATACGACGTGCTAACTCCTGCGTAAGAACTTCAACGTCTTTGTTTGTTTGAAAACTACTCACTGCACCAAGTTGTCGACCCATCAAATCGGTAACGAGGATGTACGTCCGCGAAGCGCGAATGTCGACACCGACAACGCAGCGTTGTCTTGAATCGATATATAAGAAAGTTGGGCGCCGACCGCGCCCCACGGCTTCTCCCAACGCTCCTTCAAAGATGAGGCCTTCGTCGAGCAACTCGCTGACGAGCAGACTCGCAACACCACGTCGAACGTTCATCAGAAGCGCCAGGTCCGCACGTGAAATTGGCTGATGTGCGCGTACGAGATTGAGAGCAATTTGACGGTTTATTTCACGGCTCGTGCCGCGTCGCGCAACCTTGAAATCGTGTGGATTGATCTTTCGCATTTAATTGTTCGTTATTAGGACTTAATAGGCCCAACCGGACAGACTAATAGGAGCTAATCGGCTGGCCGTCGTGTTCGGATTATGACGAGAGCCCGAATGATAAGGGCTTGGGAATCACCTCAATTTATCTGCTTATACTCGTATTCGGCTGAAGATAGGAAGAAATGTGCGCTTTTGATCTTGTCGAGAATTCAGGCCCGATAACGAGAAGTGATTTTGTCTAAACACCGAACATATACTCCAGTGCCGGCAGGTCGTCAAGAACTTTTTCAGTTGGAAGGGGATAAATTTGTAGCCGAACCGACTTTACCAGAACCTAAATCTCACCTACGCCAGTAGATGGTTCGTTCATTTAGGCGGCGCAGTCGGTGCGCATGCCGGTGTTGGTGGTCTCACTGCGAACCGGGTTTCTCTCTCGGATATGCGTTTTTAATGATTGCCTCTTCCAGGACTATGAGTTCCT
>QHXL01000213.1:569-5197 GCA_003222935.1 Acidobacteriota bacterium | reverse complement strand
GGAGTTCAGCAGACAGAAACGGGCGGCGTTCCAAATCTTGTTCGCAAAGTTGCGATACGACTCAACCTGTTTTTCATTCCAACGAGTGTCAGTACTACCCACTTGAGCCAACGTCAGTCGCGTTGCATCCACTCCAAACTTGTCGAAGACGTCAAGCGGATCGACACCATTCATCTTCGTCTTCGACATTCGCTGACCTTGAGCGTCGAGAATCGTTCCCGTTACAAAAACATCGGCGAACGGTTCCCTGCCCATAAACTTGGCGCCCATCATTACCATTCTGGAAACCCAGAGAAAGATGATGTCGCGCGCCGTTACCAGGACCGACGAGGGATAGAATGTCTTCAGATCCTCAGTCTCGTTGGGCCATCCAAGGGTCGAGAACGGCCAAAGTGCAGACGAGAACCACGTGTCGAGAACGTCCTGATCCTGGGGTAGTTCCGAAGTCCCTGCCTGTTCGCGCGCGTCGGCTTCACTTCGCGCAACAAAAATCCGTCCGTCGTTGGTGTACCACGCCGGAATCTGATGACCCCACCAAAGCTGGCGAGAAATCGTCCAGTCGCGCAGGTTCTCAAGCCAGTTCGTGTAAATACGCTCATAGGGGACTTCCGGCGTGAACTGCGGTTTCTTCTTATCGTTCATCAAGCCGAGCGCCAGGTCACGCAACTGGTCCATTCGCATGAACCACTGCGTAGAGATCAGCGGCTCAATAACAGTCTTGCAACGTTCACACTTCGAAATCGAGAACTCGTAATCGACGATCTTCTCGAGAAGTTCTAACTGCTCAAACTCCTCGACCACTTTTTCCCGCGCCTTATAGCGATCTAACCCGGCGAATCGTTCACCCGCGTCAGCGGTCATCTTCGCAAACTGATCGATCACAACTACCTGTTCGAGATTGTGACGAATGCCCATGTCGTAGTCGTTTGGATCGTGCGCCGGCGTGATCTTCACAGCGCCGGTTCCAAAAGAAGGATCGACATATTCATCTGCAATTACCGGGATCTCACGACCAGTCAAAGGCAGGAGGATCGTTTCGCCGACAAGATCGCTGTAACGTTCGTCGGTGGGATTTACTGCTACGGCTGTGTCGCCCAACATCGTTTCAGGACGAGTGGTCGCAACAGTGATATGGCGATCGCTTCCCTTCACCGGGTAACGCAGATAGTAGAGTTTGCCGGCCTGCGGCAACTTGTCGACTTCAAGATCTGACAGAACGGTCTGGTCCTGCGGGCACCAATTAACGATCCGGTTGCCGCGATAGATCATTCCGTCTTCGTACAAGCGTACGAACACTTCGCGAACGGCCCTCGACAAATCCTCATCCATCGTGAACTTTTCGCGCGACCAATCGACCGAGACACCTTCGCGCCGCATCTGCAACGTTATCTGTCCACCCGATTCAGCCTTCCACTGCCAGACGCGTTCGACAAACTTTTCTCGGCCCAGATCGTGACGGCTCTTACCTTCTTTCTTCAAAGCACGCGTGACCATGAGTTGGGTCGAGATACCGGCGTGGTCCATCCCCGGCAACCACAACGCACGATAACCACTCATTCGCTTATGACGGGTCAACACGTCCATCAGGGTGTGTTGCAAAGCGTGGCCCATGTGTAAGGAACCGGTGACGTTTGGTGGCGGAATAACTATCGTAAAGACAGGGGCGTTGGGATCTCGATTTATTTCAGGTGCGAAGTATCCATTCTTTTCCCAGCGTTCGTAGTGATGTTGTTCGGCTTGTTTCGGATCGTATTGTTTAGGGATGTCCATTGGTTTTCGGTACTTAGTGCTTTGATCTTTGCGCTTTGTTACTGAGACTCAGCAGGCTTGTCGAATCGAAGGGTAGAGTCTACGTCACACAACGGATAAACCTCAATTGAGGTGTCCTAATGTCCTAATGTCCGATAAACTTCAGTTTGTCGTGAGGATGTGAAGAGGCTCCTTAGCTGAATCACGACAAACTGAAGTTTATCGGACGTAAAAAAAGGCGACCGCTAGCGATCGCCTGTTGAAGTTCGTTTTGAAGAAGTCTTACTTTGTCGACTCCTGCTCCTCAAGTCGCTTCTTGATCAGCAGTTCCGCTAAATCGGGGACAACTTCCCAGGCGATGTCATGAACAACCTTTTCGGACATCATCTCGACGACGCGACGAGCAATTGCATCAATCGACTCCTTTGAAAGCTGTCCTGCAGAAACTGCGGTCGAGGTGGTCGCACTCGGAACTTCGGCCAAAGGTTCAGGCAATGGTTCGATAATAGCCGGCATCGGTGCCGTCTGATATTTCGACTGCGGCTCAGAATAGACCTCGTGCACCTGATCTTCGTAGGCGATCTCTTCCGCTCCCGAATACGAATGAGCATGCACTTCAGGCTGGTACGAATACGACGGGGCAGCCATTGCTGTCTCCGCTATTTCCGGTTCTACGAAAGCACGCATCGGAGCTGGTTCGCTTACTTCTATGTCACCACCAAGCGTGTCCTCGAGATCCAGCACAAAATCGTCCGAGTCAGCAACCTCTGCACTTTCATACTCACCCAGATCCAACAACACATCTGAAGGGTCCGCTTGTAAGTATTCGTTCACGTTGGCAGTACTGGTTTCCATTTTCTCCTCGCGTGATTCGGTTTTTTCTACAAAGACCGGCCGCGGAATCTTTACTGTCTCGTGCAACTCTTCACTCAGCGGCAGGGTGTCAGCCGTTGTCACTGCTAGTTCGTTTGTGTTCAATCTGCCATCGCCGTTTATCTCCTCGGCAGCTTTTGGCAGTTCGGCAGTAGAAACTTCCTTTTCTGGGGATGGGGGGTTATTAACTAGCGCCCCAACCCTGTCGATCAAACGTCGAATCGATTGAAAGGGTTTGGTCAATATATCGTCCGCGCCAACTCTGCGCGCCTCCGCTTCGTCGAACGGTTCAAATGAGCCCACGAGCAGCATCACTGGAATCGCCTTTAGCTTCTCGTTTTGTTTGACGTACTCGCAAACCTCATAACCGCTTTTCGAGGGCATGAAAACATCCGCGAGTACTATATCCGGCGCTATCTCCTCGAGCTGATCGATGGCATCCTGGCCGTTACTGAAAGCCACCACTCGCACGCCTTCGTCGGCAAATGTGAGTTCGATGACTTTCTGTATGGTGACCGAATCGTCGGCGAGTAGGAGTTTGCGTCCAGCTAGCAAAACTAAATTCCCTTAGCTGAGGTAAGCACCATCGGCGGGGCCCAAAGTGCTATGCACTGATGGCGCGGGCATGTCTTCAAGAGTCGGGCCTAAGAAGAGGCCTCAAAAGAAACCTAACACCCACGGTGATCGGCAGTCAAGAGTTTAGTTTTTGAGAGGATGGTATTTCGACGTGGAGACTGTTTTACGCAGCACTTATCGACTCACCACAATATCGTCGGGTGTGTTTTCTTTTCCGTCGGGACCGAGGGAGCGAAGGGTGAAGTGATCCTGGGTGCCTTGATAGTGAAGCGGTCGTTGCCACTTATCCAGTCGAATTACGCGCCTTAGATAGCGCGGATTCAAGTGGTCGATCAGGACAGAATGTTTGTCGGAAACTACGAAGAAGCCTCGCTCGCGCCGATACGAGTCCAGGGCACTCGCAATTACCGCCAGCTCCTCGGAAGTTTTGGCTGCTCTCAATGAATCGAGATTTGCCGGCACACTGTCGACGTTAACCCAACCGCGATTTCCTGTTCGCAATTCAACCACTCGCCACCCGGCCTGGTCTCGAGTGAGTTTAAAATCAGCCTTCAGCAATGCCACAACGAGCGCGGATGGCTGCGATCCAAGACCCATCGACGAGATACTCTTGATTCTGACCGCATCGGAGGGAACCGACACCTCAAAAAAGCCGGCAACCAAACATCGAGCCAGCTTCGTCGTCAAATCAGACTCCGGATGAAACTTTTCAAACTCGTCCTTTAAATGACAATGATCGCCTGCGGAGTTGATCTTGACTGCCTCTGCAAGCAGATCAATTTCATCCCAGCGCGCTTCGCCAGTCCTGATCTCTCGTAAACGCCAAAGCCCGGCTTCATCACGAGTGGCACGAAATATCAGTTGCAGCTGTGCCGTTGCTTCACCTGACGTTTCACCCGAGGAAGTAACGCCAGTCACACGGACCGCACCCGAGGGAAGAGACATCCCTGCCATTTTTGTTATTGCTGTGCGCGCCTGTTTTTGATTCAAGGCAGCAAGCACTGACGACGCTCCGCACAATGCAACAACGATTAGTGTGGCAAGGCGGAATGTGAGCTGTCGAGTCATTCTGATGGGCTTAGTTTGAAGCTTTGCCGATTAGCATCTGAATCATGATCTGGAGTTGCGCAGTCGTGAAAGGCTTGGGAAGAAACACGACAGCGCCTGCTTGAAAACTATCCGACGACAACTTTGGATCTTGTTCGGCTGTCATCATCATCACGGGAATTTTCATGAGTCGGTTTTCACTTTTCATGTAACGAACCAACTCAGGTCCGGAAATGTGGGGCATTACGACGTCGAGAATCGCCGCGGTAAAATTTGGATCCGTTTGCAGAATCTTATAAGCCTCGCGTCCGTCGCGCGCCATGACGACACTGAAGTTTTCTTTTTCGAGTATCGTCGAAACTAACCTCAGAATTGCGGGATCA
>QHXL01000213.1:0-482 GCA_003222935.1 Acidobacteriota bacterium | reverse complement strand
CAGCTCTCCCCTGCTTGCATCGATAAATCGGCGGCCAATTTTATTGCGGCCACCATGCTTGAATGTTCTGCCAGGCCTTTGCCGGCTATGTCAAACGCTGTCCCATGATCAACCGAAGTGCGAATGAAGGGCAACCCCAGCGTGACGTTGACAGCCTCTCCAAACGATAAACATTTAACTGGAATCATCGCCTGGTCATGATAACAGGCAATCACCGCGTCGAACTCACCTCGCGACGCTCGCAGGAAAACCGTGTCGGCCGAAAATGGGCCCTGCACATTTATCTCATCTAATCCGCGACTCGCTTCAATCGCCGGCAAAATTTCAGAAGCTTCTTCCATGCCAAACAATCCGCCTTCGGCGCCGTGTGGGTTCAAAGCTGCCACTGCCAAACGTGGCCGCTCAATTCCCCAACGCTGAAGTTCTCGATTAGCCAGGTCGATAACTTTCACGAGCCGATCGCGCTCCACCATGCGAATAGC
>QHXL01000685.1 GCA_003222935.1 Acidobacteriota bacterium | reverse complement strand
AGGCAGATTCTCGCTTTCAAGATCAAGACCGGTTCGATCGTACGAGGCATCCGCTAGATCGGCAATTCTCTCCGTCATGCCGAGAACAAACAAAACGGTGGCGTATATACCGATCGATACCGCTTGGTCACCGTTCTCAACTTTCACTAGCGTTGTGCGACTAATCATCGCTCGTTGCGCCATCGTAGTTGTCGATATGCGCCGTCGCTTCCTTGCGTCCGCCAGGTCAGAGCCCAATTTCTTAAGAGATCGCTTCACCGGAAGAGGCAACGACTTGAATGAACGTGATCGCATACTGTTCAATATCTCCTACACTCCAGCCGTTACTGTACAGACTATTGAACGTTATGACAAGACGGGGGGTGCGTTGAAGAGAGTCCGATAAGGATTTCGCACGATCCACTTCTATTGGTGGAGCAGAGACAATTGAATGTTTGGACACGAACCATCCGCTATTCAAGGTTTTCTATGCCTCTAGTATTCGTGGCGAGAACGCCGACGCCAAACCAACGGAGGCGACATAGCATCGTTGGACCCGAGCCGCGAGGTCGCGTCACCTTACACTTACGGAGTATTGCCTTTAAGATCTGCAAGCGCTGCAGGTGGATTAACAGCGAACTCGAGACCAATTACAGTTTCGAACGGCACACGCTGGCCTGGTTCCGGCGATTGCACGGTAATGCGGCCAGGTGGAAGATTGGTGTACCAGGTTTGTCCGAGTATTCGGGTATTGAGATGAACGGAGCGTGCGCACTCTGTAGAAGTCTTAAGATCTAGACCAAACAGGTTCGGGACGACGGCGGTCGGGGGTTGGTCCATTTCCCACCGATAGTTCCGATAAAGTGCGTAGCAGATTGGCAGAGATGGCAACACGAAAAAATAGATTATGAGCGTGATAATTGTTGACCGACGCGTGTGTTGGCGATAAGACGGTTTGGTTTGGGCACTAGTGTTACCAGCAGCTACGCACATCTTAATAAAGGCCGTAAGGAAGCGGCCTATGTAATAGGTTTGCGGATAATAAACATGTGGTCTTGAGCTGTACAAAGTTCTGATTGCCTTTCGCTTCCTTGTTCGGAACATTTCTTCATTGGATCAACGAAGTAGATCGTCGATAGTACTGGTTCAGGTGAAGGCTAAATTGCGACCGACTTGAACTCTAGCGCGATGGTCGTGTTAACACGTTGAGGTTGGGGAGAACGAGCTTTCCACTAGCGTGGATAACCGGGTTCTTGCCCGACGCTGAAAAAGTTCGACCGAGAAATGCAGGCGGAAAAACGTTTGCTCTTGAAAGTCATAGATTCTCGCAAGTCGGCTGGAGGCAGTGGCTGCTAACTCAACGGATTGAGGCATGAATTTTAGATACCTTTGGGTTTCGGTGATGGAGGCGTGCCCAGCGTATTCTTTGATAGCATTTATTGGAACTCCGGCCAAAGCAAGGTTAGTCAAGCACGTATGACGCAGATCGTGAGGGCACCATCCACCGGGCACTGTCTGCCCATAGCGAATGTCAACACTCTCGGACGCTTCTTTGAAAATGTCGCGAAACCAATGATCGGGCTGCATCAGCACGCGACTTCCTCCACCATTCTTGTTTGCTTTGCGTTCAGCTATCAATGCTGCAGCAGAAGGTGCCTTAATCGTTCGCCATTTTTTCGTCTTGGAAGAATAAAGCTTAACGGTTCCGAATCGAACGTTTGACTCTTCCCAGCGCATCCGTCGAAGTTCTGCCATACGGCCCGCGGTTATCAAGGCACATGCCACTCCTCTTTGCTACAGAGCGCACTGGATATCTTGGCGATCTCCTCGTCGGAAAGCACGCGGTCACGTTCTTCTTCTACACGTTTCGTCAGGGGGCTGCGAGGTACTTGAAAAGACTTTAGATCTGGAAATGTTCCAACAGCATGATTAAGCGCGGCTTTGACCGTGTTAAGGCCTCGTCTGATTGACGATTTCTTCAAAGGTCGTCCATTCAATTTGCCCCGTTCGGTTTCAGCGGCAATCCAAAAAACAAAATCGTCTTTTGTGAGGGTATTGACGTGACGATTAGGCCCCGCGAATTTGGCCCATCGCTCCAGCGTGCGCAGATGACCCGGCGTTTCACGCCAATAGGTCGTTTCGTCAGTTTTGTTAGCGAGCAGACTCGCCTTAGCAACCTTCAGGTAGCTTTCAATCGCTTCTTTGATTGTGGTCTGGCGGATCTGTTCCTGGGGTCTCACGCCGTACCTCGATTTCCAACCGTTTGTTCTCAGGAGTGCGAGAGCCTGCGTGGCTTCGGCTTTCGTAATGAACGTAAATTCTCGGTATCGCTTTCGAGACCCGTCCGGTTGGCGAATCCAGACGTCATATCCCCAGAAGTCTCCAGTCGCGCGCTTTTCCTTCCGGATCTGAGCTGCCCCTTTGGGCCTTCGGCTCTTCTTTCTGATTTTCATGTTCACCCAGGACTCATTCGCCGCTCTTTTTCCAAGGTGGCGAATTGGTGAACTGCCTATTGAACCCAGCGATGTCAACAATGTGATTACCTTCAACCGTGATTTGGTTCGTCTCGTCTGTTCAATGATCTAGGACTGCTCATTCGTCTTATTTG
>QHXL01000212.1 GCA_003222935.1 Acidobacteriota bacterium | reverse complement strand
CACTGGATGTGAATACAGCTTTAGCCGGTTATCAATTTCATGAAGCTGTGCAAACTTTGTATCACTTCTTCTGGGATGACTTTTGCGATTGGTATATCGAACTGACCAAGAGCGATGTGACTGCCGAAGAGTCGAGTGACCGTCGCAGCGTGGCTCGGTCAAGACTGCTGTCGGTGCTCGAACAAGCTTTGCGCTTGTTGCACCCGTTTATGCCGTACATCACTGAAGAACTCTGGCAACGCTTGCCCGGTGTCGGGCAGCAGTCTTTGCATCCGGCTTACGCGCACGCTGATCCAACAATCATGCTTGCTTCATATCCAGCGGGAGATGCGAGTCTTGTCGACGAACAAACCGAGTGGGAAATGCAGGCAATCATCGACCTGATCTCACGTGTGCGAAACATCCGATCTGAGATGAACATCAAACCTGGCCAGCGAATAAAGATCATCGTGGGCGCCCCCGAGGATCGACTGCGCGACGTCTATGAGAAATCACGCGATCAGATTTCTCGACTGGTCCGTGCTTCCGAATTCTCAGTTGGCGAACGACTTGACGCGCCACGTGCTTCCGCTCGGGCAGTCCTGACTGGAGGAGCCGAACTGGCAGTGCCACTCGAGGGACTAATCGACTTCGAACAGGAACGACAGCGTCTTGGGCGTGAACAGGAGAAGTTGCAATCCGAGGCCGCAAAACTTGAAGCTCAACTACAGAATCCTAATTTTGTTGAGCGTGCTCCGGCCGAACGCGTTGCCGAAGTTCGCGAACGCATCGCAGACATCGCTCAACGGATGTCACAACTGCAGCAAACAATCGAGAACCTTCAATGAACTGGTTTGACGAAGGCGCACTCTACTCGCAGATCGCAGCCTTTCTTAGGGAAGACATGGGTCGCGGCGACATTACTACCCAATCGATCGTCGCGCGAAACACACGTGCTCGTGCGCGGTTTGTCGCGGGCGAGTCGATGGTTGTTGCCGGTCTTGAGGCCGTCGAAGAGGTGTTCCTCACGCTCGATTCCCAACAGCAATTGGAAGCATTTGTTTCGGACGGCGAGCGAGTTGAAGCTGGAAAAGTTATTGCCAGGACCATCGGTTTTGCCGACGTGCTGATCACCGGTGAACGAGTCGCTCTCAATCTCTTACAGCGCTTATCTGGCATTGCCACCTTGACGAATAGGTTTGTTGAAGCGGTAGAAGGAACTACGGCTCAGATTGTGGATTCGCGAGCAACTACGCCAGGGTTGAGACTGTTAGAACGATATGCGGTCGAACTTGGCGGTGGGCGTAACAGCAGATTTGGCTTGGACGACGGGGTTGTAGTTACGGCGAACCACATTTCTATTCTGGGCAGTGTCAGCAATGCCGTTCGGGAGGCAAAAGAGTCGCTTGGCTATCTACACAAGGTTTCTGTCCGGGTGTCTTCGGAAAGCGAGATGCGGGACGCAATAACTGAGGGAGCTGACATCGTTGTGTTGGAAGACTTTCCGACCGAGGAAGTTGGTCGCCTGATCCAGGCTGCGCGTGGTCTAAATGAGACAGTTGCGATCGAGTGTTCTGGAAACATCAACCTGGAAAACGTTCGATCGTATGCGGAAGCAGGTGCCAATCTGATTCGAATAGAGTCGCTGACGAACGCAGCTCCGGCGATGGACATCAGTTTCAAAGTTCAACCTTACTAACCAGGAAGTGCAATCGAAAGCAGCGGGGGTAAACCGCCCTTCCTGACTTGCACTGAGCCAGAAGCCACTTTGTTCTAGACCGGCTTAACCAGAAGCACTTGACTGATGTCGAAGAACGGAAATGAACAACACAGTCGGCGAGATTCCAATCGTCGCCGGAGGGCACAGCGAGCTCTCGAACGTCAACTCGACTACCAACAACGCAAAGCCAAACTCGTTCCCGGACGTGAACCGGAAATTATTCGATCGATGACGCGCTCGTCGCAACGCGTCCGAGAATTGCTCGAAACGTTTCCAGCAATCGACTCGGATGCGCGTGTGATTGAAGTTGGTAGCGGTGCGCATGGCTTGATCTTTTACTTTGGTGCTCGAAACGGAATTGGTGTCGACCCACTCGCTGTCAGTTATGCGAGTTTATTCCCACACTGGCAACGTAGTGCGTTAACGGTTGCGGCTGCCGGCGAGAAACTGCCATTTGCCGACGCGAGTTTTGACGTCGTTCTCTGCGACAATGTCGTCGATCACGCAGAAGCACCTGAGACGATCGTTAGGGAGTTGGTGAGAATCCTGGCACCGAAAGGTTTGCTGTACTTCACGGTCAACGTGCATCACTCGCTTTATGCTGTTGCTGCTCAAGCGCACGCCACCTGGCAGGCGGTCGGTTTGCCTTTTGAAGTCGGACCTTTTGCTGACCATACAACTCACCTCACTCCCAAGACCGCGAAAGGCCTGTTTCAAGACTTGCCGATCAGGATCCTGAGCGAAAAGTTTGGAATTGAGGACGCTAAGGCGCGTGCTCGCAAGTTGCCGCCACGCCACGTTGGAGACCGTCTTAAAAGATTGTTCTACAAAAACGCCCTATTTGAAGTGATAGCGAGGAAAGAAACTGGAACGTCCACCTAGTTTCTCCGTGAAATAGCGAGTAGCACAGACTTCAGTCTGTGTTCCCTGTACAACCAGGTTATGGAAACACAGACTGAAGTCTGTGCTACGCGCTTCTCAAGCATCTTCACAAGGCTTGATGGCATCCAGAAGCAGGGTTATCTTTAGGCGTAGTGAGAGGAGTAAATGTTGATGACCTGGTTTCGTGGTTTTACAAAGATTGGCATTGCAATAGTTCTGGTGCTTGGGATTTCGCTCGTGGGCGCCGGTGCTCAAAAAAAGAAGAAACGTTCCCGTCGGACGACCAGGCCCGCCGCTCCTAAACCTGTCATCACGAATCCGGAGATAGCTCCACCCACGACTACCGACGCCGACGTCAAAATCATCAGCACCGCCGATGAGAGCGGTGAGAGCACAAACCAAACCCCAAACAAGAAAGCTAAACCCGCTACTGAACAACCCAAGGAAGATATTCAGGAGACCATCACGACGCTTTCCAATCAAGTCAACAAGCTGACCGATCGGCTCACGCAGATGCAGGAAGACGATCGCTATCAGATAGACATGGAACGTCTAACCCGTGCAGAACAACGTGCGGAGCAGATTCGATCGCAGCTGGTCGACACGCAAAGTAAGATTGCCGACCTGGAATCAAGACTCGAACAAGTAGAGTACTCCCTTAAACCTGAGAACCTGGAACGGGTCACCCAGGGAATGGGAACTGTTCATCCTGAAGAAGCTCGTGAGTCGCGCAAAAAACAGTTGGAGGGTGAGAAGTCGAGGATACAGGCGCAGCTGAAGATCTTGGAGACGAGTAAGAGCCGGCTGGATGTTTCCCTGGCCAATGCAGATAGTGAAGTTGATCTTCTACGAGCAAAGATTAATCAGCGCCGGGAACAGATGGATGCGGCGCCACCCGCCAATGAGACCCGTCCAAAGAAGCCTTAGTTTCTTCACTTTTCACTCGTGTGCATCGCTATCGCTTTCCAGGCGCCACCTTGATTTACAAAGGTTAGCGTAAAGAAGGATGTGAACGGCGTGGCATCACCTGGGCCAGGCTTGTCAGGAATTGCCGATCGCTGTCGAACAGACTCACCTGTGACAATCGCACTATCGCCTGAGACAACAAACGCCTGTTTGGACGTCTCGAGTTTGGCGTACTTGAGCCCACCGCTTGAAAGAGCACTGATCAGTTCTTGACGCGTTCGCTGCTTACCGTCCGTGTGCATCCAGATGAATGCGGGATCAACGATTGTTGTGAGTCTCTTAACGTCTGCTTCGAGTAGCGCTCGAAAGAACGCGGTTTCAGTCGACGCTAACTCGCGTTTACTGTCTGCCTCGGATCGCGCCATTCTGGTCGACTGCCAATTAACCACCTGCCACTTGCCATCGCGTTTTAGAAAAGTGCCGCTGTTGAGAAGACGCGCAACTTGTTTCCCGTATTCAGTCTCTG
>QHXL01000211.1 GCA_003222935.1 Acidobacteriota bacterium | reverse complement strand
ACGAACAATCCGATCCAGAATCAACCTTTGGATTGAAGTTCAAAGTGAAGAAATCGTTACTCTAGCCAATCAGCTGCCCGGAAGACTCATTGGCACCAACTTGGCGCGATCTTGGCGCGGTGACGGGAATTTAATGTACCCTTATGTTGATCACTGTGATGGCTGCCACCCCCATTTTTATTGGTTAATCCGTGTAGGTAGGATCAGGTTGACCACCCTTATGGCGACTTGAAAACCGCCGTCCGAAAGGCTATGCAGGTTCGACTCCTGTCCCCTCCGCCATTTCTTTTCAACAAACACTGCTGTCTCCCATGTGTCTCTGAGAGTTGCTGCTTTAAAACCGAGCTATCCGGTATCGCTGCGGTGGATCTGCCTGGCTTGTTGACCGCTTCAGCCAACAAGGCTAACCACTCGGGAGTATCGACGTGCTTCCGTCCGCGAATTTCCTGCAATTGGTTATTGACAC
Source organism: Acidobacteriota bacterium (assembly GCA_003222935.1). Lineage (GTDB taxonomy): Bacteria > Acidobacteriota > Blastocatellia > Pyrinomonadales > Pyrinomonadaceae > PSRF01. The sequence goes on along the minus strand of QHXL01000211.1, from coordinate 4,204 downwards.
TTCGTCAGCACTAGGAATATAAGTCCTCCGCGATGTTGATCCCGACTCAGCGACGGCAACGGAAAACTTCTAATGGGACGCAAATACGGATTCTCGTTTTCCTGGAAACGCGCGCTCGGAATTTCCGCCGCCAAGGGAAAATTGTCTCGTAAGTTGGGATTTCCGCTCACACGCTCGGGCCGTCAAAGAAAAGTAGGACATGCCTTAGGATGTCTGGTGGCCGTTTTCGCCTGGTGCCTGGCAAGCTTCGGTTTCGCTTTCACGATAATTCTAAAGTTAATTTTTCGAAACAGATAAACATTCATATCTCAAATTCAGTCACGGTTAGCTACAACCTATGGAGCTTGTGGTCCCAGCCCTGAAGATGCGATATGAAGTTCCAGAAACTACGAACTCCACTCGATTACACTGGTGACTTATGAAAATATTTCTCGCAGAAGATCGCGCCGGCCAAAAACAATCCGAACATGGATTCGACCGTCCGATCATAAAGATTGGCCGTGATAAGACTGAGTGTCAGGTCATTTTCGACGACACCAACTGGCCAATGGTCTCGCGCAAACACGCAGAGCTGCGCCTGGAGAATGCGCGCTACATTCTCGTCGACCTGCAATCCACGACCGGAACATATGTCGATGGTCAGCGAATAACCAAGCCAGTCGAAGTTCGCGCGGGAGCCCGCCTTCAATTCGGCCAAAACGGTCCGATAGTTTGTGTGGTACGGGTCGAAGGGCAAGCTCAACCCAGCCCGGCTCCAATCACGCCTGGGCCAGTCCAAAAACAACCCCCGCCTTCCGGCCCAAATCCACCTCAACCACTCCCAACTCCGGCGCCAGTCCCACCGTCGCCGCCACCGATCGTTCCTGCTCCTCAAAAACCGCCGAAACCCCCACCGCCTCAAAGTGGACCGCCGTCGAACATCGCGTCCCTGGAACTAATTGACAACAAAACTGGTCGTCTCCGCCGTTTTCAAATTACTAAAGATGTCTTGTGCCTGGGGCGAGACGCCGGTGTCGACGTCCAAATCGATGCAGCTGATGCAATGGTCTCTCGTCGCCACGCAGAGATTCGACGTCAGAAGGATCAATTCGTGGTGGTTGATCTGAAGAGTTTCAACGGCACCTTTCATAATCATCGTAGGATTTCGGCGCCTACTCTCCTTCGTGACGGCGATCAAATTGAGCTGGGAATGGGCGGTATGGTTTGCTTGTTTCGCGATCCGGCACACCCGGCGACGTCGCCACCCCAGGTGCAGCCAACCAACACGCCTGGTCCTACCGGCGCCGATCCCTCACAAATGACTATCGTGATTACGCCAGGAAGTTCCCCGAGGGTGGAACCCACAAATGGAAACGGGCAGGGGGAACTCGTTCAGACACATTCGTTCGACCGTAAGGCTGTACTTTCAGTTGGACGCGACCTGGGTAACGACATACACCTCGATGGACTGCAAATCTCCAATTTTCACGCGCGCACCTCGCGTGAAAGCGGGGGAGTCTATGTCGAAGACATCCGGTCAACCAACGGCGTATACGTCAATGGCGTGCGCATTAGCGCCAAGACTCTGATTCAGAATCAGGATGTGGTTCAGATTGGGCCGTTTCGATTGGAAATTGATGCGCAGAAAGGTGTCTCGGTTTTCGACACTCGTTCGAAAACGCGCATCGATGTCAGATCGATCGTAAAGCGGGTTCGGAACCGCTCAGGCAAGAACACCATCACATTAATCGACGATGTGGATCTCTGCATTCAGCCGAATGAATTCGTTGGTTTGTTAGGTCCGTCGGGCGCGGGAAAATCGACCCTGATGGACGCGCTCAACGGCGTGCGTCCGCCGACGACCGGCCAGGTGCTGATTAATAATCTAAATTTTTATGACCACATTGACGTGCTTAAACAATCCATCGGTTACGTCCCTCAGGATGACATCATCCACCGCGAACTGACGGTCTATCGGACACTCTATTACGTTGCGCGATTGCGTTTGTCTCGCGACGCGTCCGAACAGGACATAGACCAGATTGTCGGCGAGGTTATGGATTTAACCGGAATTTCGGAGCGCCGGGATGTCGCGGTGAGTCAGCTCTCAGGCGGACAACGAAAGCGTGTATCGATCGCGGTTGAGTTAATCACCAAACCGTCGGTGATCTTTCTGGACGAGCCTACTTCCGGACTGGATCCGGGAACTGAAGAAAAGATCATGAAGTTGTTCCGCCAGATTGCCGAGAGCGGCCGTACGGTGATCCTGACAACGCACGCGATGGAAAACGTGCGGCTCTTTGACAAGATTGTGGTGCTGATGAGGGGCAAGCTTGTCTTTTATGGAGCACCCCACGAGGCCCTGGCGCACGTCAAGGCCAACAACTTTAAGGACCTTTATGCGAAATTGGAAGCTCCGATTCACACCCGGATCGGAAACTTACCGCCGCTCCCGGCCAATGCAAGCGCCGCTGACCACGAGCATCGTAAAGCGGAAAAAGAGAAGATAAGTGACGAGGTGGCCGAAGATTGGAAGCGAAAATTTCTGGCAACGCCACAGTACGTGCGCAACATTCAACAAGAGTTGGCCAAAGTGCCTGGCCAGGCGGCGCCAAGTCCGCCGGTTAAGCGCCGCCCGACAGTCACTGATGCCGCGCGCCAGTGGAAGACCCTGGCGCAGAGATACTTTGAGGTGCTCGCTCGTGATCGGCTGAACCTGTTAATTCTATTCGCCCAAGCGCCTATCATAGCGATTCTGACTTACCTGGTTGTCGGCGAGAAGGATCCGCGCGACTTTGCGTACTTTGTGCTCGCGCTCGTATCGGTTTGGTTCGGAACTTCCATTGCGGCCCGCGAGATCATTCGTGAACGACCAGTCTACAGTCGCGAACGAATGGTTAATTTGGGCATACTTCCCTACATCGGCTCAAAGCTTCTCGTCCTGTCCGTGATCGTGGGACTTCAATGCGTTTTGCTTTTCATCTCTTTGAAGCTTCTTCTGGTCGCGGGATTTAAGATGCCGGGTATTTACTTCGGTCTGCCGCAGCTAGGCGCCATGGTTCTGACGTCGATTGTCGGCATCGCTCTAGGTCTACTGGTTTCGGCGATCGTTAAAACATCGGAAATGGCAACGAGCCTGGTACCGCTGCTCCTGATTCCGCAAATCCTTTTCTGTGGTCTTGTCGGCGTCCCGAAAAATATCTCGAGGGTGGTGGGTGTGGTAATGCCTGCTACCTGGTCATTCGACGAGGTGAAAAGACTGTCATCCCTTGACGTCCTGCGGGGCAAGGACGAACAAGCGCAACCTTCTCAGGTGAATGAGGGTCGGGGCTTGTACAAGCGAATCGGTCATGAAAACACTGAGAACATCTCAGAGGCTCAGGACAAGATCAATAATTACAAGTCTGAAGCGCAAACCAGCATGGACAACTTTAAACGTGACATGGAGCAATATCAGACTGACATGGCAAAGTATCAAACACGTCAGATTAGTGAGGAGCCAGTGAAACCCACGCAGCCTCCCCTCGGCAAACCACCGGAAGTAAAAAAAGCGGTGGAGATCCCGGAAAACTTGAGTGGCTACGTCGATTTCTTACATCCGTGGGGAGGCGCCTTACTAGATCCGGCTGTGCTCTTACTAATGCTCATCGGATTGGTCGGCGCGAGCGTTCTGACACTACGGTCACAAGACATCGGCTGAATATGGGATGTCGCATGTCAGAGTGAGTGTTTACAATCCGGTCCCAGGAACATTGCTTAAGTTGAGCGCTTGAAAAGGTGTGATGGCGAACCGCACTACTTGCGGTAGACGTCACAGGATAGGTGCTGAGGACTACTTCATAATGACCCGCCTTCATCTCGCTAATTGAAACGAAGCTCATGCCAAAATCACAAGTCTGCTGGTTTTGTAAGCGCGTGGAAACCTACGACTTTATCGACGTAAAGGTGACTGCGAACCATGCGCAGAGAGCGGTCAAAGGTGGAACGCTGCACACATGGAAAGAAGACACGGTGCTGGTTCCACGTTGTAGTGACTGTCATACAGTTCATAATCGAACATTCTTGTTTGCCATCGCCGGAGGTCTTTTGAGCAGTATTTTCGGGTTTTGGTTACTGGTTCACGCCGGCGCCTGGGGACCGAACACATTCCTGACAGTGCCTGGAATCTCCGTCGTGAGCGGATCGGTGGTTGGTTTCGTCTTTAATCGCGTTGGCGGCATGTTGT
>QHXL01000196.1:369-7844 GCA_003222935.1 Acidobacteriota bacterium | reverse complement strand
TTGGCTACTCGGTTGCAATTAGCAACAACGTAGTCGCTGTTGGCGCGCGCGAAGACGATACTGCTGGGGGTGGTGATGCGGGTTCCGGCTACGTCTTTACGCGTAGTGGGACCACGTGGACACAAAAACAAAAGATTGTGCCGAATGATCCGTTCAATGGTGATCGGTTTGGGGTCAGCGTCGCATTGAATCAGGGAAGATTAGTTATTGGTGCGGCGGAAAAACAATTGACCCAACCCAATGGCCAGGGTGCGGTTTATGTGTTCAAAACCCCGGCAGTCTTTCCCGATTTTGATGGAGACGGAAAGGCTGATCTCTCCTTCTTCAACGAGTCGAATGGTCAGTGGTGGACTACCAAGAGTTCTGACAACTCGATATCAGCGATACAGTTCGGTGCTTCCGGAGACGCAATGGCGCCTGCCGACTATGACGGTGATGGTAAGACTGACATCGCAATCTTCAGGCCCTCAACGGGAACTTGGTTTCTGTTGAACAGCTCAGGCGGATTTAGTTCAGTTGTGATGGGAGCAGCGGGCGACTTACCGGTGCCAGCTGACTACGACGGAGACGGTAGGGCAGACCTGGCAGTTTTCCGTCCATCAACCGGGCAATGGATAAGAGTCAACAGCTCAAATGGCCAAACAGTCACCGTTACTTTCGGCATCGCCACCGACATTCCGTTGATCGGCGATTTTGACGGCGACTCCAAATCCGACCTTGCCCTATATAATCCATCAAACGGCAATTGGGCCATTCTTCGGAGTTCAGACGATTTAATCACGGGGATGACGTTCGGCCAGCCCCAAGGGATTCCGGCGCCTGCGGATTATGACGGTGATGGCAAGACGGATATTTCAGTCTTCCAGCCCATCTCCGGACAAGGACAATGGTTCATTCTTCGTAGCACCGATGGAAATATTATCGCGACTCCATACGGTGTTTTTGAAGATAAAATGGTTGCCGCAGATTTCGACGGCGATGGACGCGCAGACCTGGCAGTTTTTCGCCCCTCATCCGGAACGTGGTTTTTGCAGCGCTCGACATTAGGCGCGATTAGCACACAATTCGGAACAGCGGATTCGCTACCAGTGCCGTTATATTTCACGTACTGTCGCCTACACAGTCACCGAAGATCCCACCGCAGTCGTGATTACAGTAGTTCGCACCGGTGACACGAGCACTCCCGCCAGTGTCGACTACGCAACGAGCGATGGCACAGCTAAACAAACGACTGACTACACCACCACTGTCGGTACTTTGAATTTCGCAATTGGTGTGAGGACTAAGACGTTTTCGGTTCCGATCACTGAGGATTCCCTGGTGGAAGGCAACGAGATATTAACGCTGACTTTGAGCAATCAGACTTTAGGCACTCTGCTTAGTACGAGTACTGCCACGTTGACGATCTTCGACGACGCAACGGAACCGACGACGAACCCGATAGATGATCCTCAAATGTTTGTCATCCAGCACTACCATGATTTTCTCAACCGCGAACCAGATCAATCTGGCCTGGCCTTCTGGACTAACGAGATCACGAGTTGCGGAACCAACACGCAGTGCATTGAGGTCAAGCGAATCAACGTTTCTGCTGCCTTCTTCCTCTCGATTGAATTCCAGGAGACCGGTTACTTCGTCTATCGTTTCTACAACGGCGCGCTAAATCGATCCAATGGGTTGCCACGTTACCTGGAATTCATGCGCGACACACAAAGTGTCGGACGTGGTGTAGTCGTTGGAGCGACTGGTTGGGAAGCACAGTTGGAGGCAAACAAGGTTGCATATGCGAGTGAGATTGCCGGCCGAGCGGAATTCACCACGCTGTATCCGCTCACGCTAACTCCAGCGCAGTTCGTCGATGCTCTTTATGCGCATGCTGCAATTGTCCCGTCTACGTCTGAAAGGCAGGCGGCAATCGACGAGTTCAATAATCCAACCGGCGCACGTGCGCGAATCCTTCGCCGCGTCGTCGATAATCCGACCTTTGGGCAGCGCGAGTCTAACCGGGCGTTTGTTCTGATGCAGTACTTCGGTTACCTGCGACGCAATCCCGACGATGCGCCTGATGGGGATCTCTCCGGTTACAACTTCTGGTTGGGAAAACTCAATCAGTTCAATGGCAACTTTGTAAACGCAGAGTTGGTCAAGGCGTTCCTCCTTTCAGGCGAATATCGCCACCGCTTCGGTCCGTGAGCCGCGGAGAAGAATCAGCTCGACCCTCGTATGAGCTTTTCTCTGTGCTGCCTCAGTGCCCTCTGTGTCTCTGTGGTGAGATCTAACTCAGCAACACTCAACCACAGAGACACAGGGGGCACAGAGGTCGCACAGAGACCCTCGATCGGAAACCCCCGAGGATTGATCACTTTTGTGGTCAAGTACCGAGGGCAAAATTGCACAACGTCCGTAGGCGGAGATAACAATGAAAAGAATTGGATCAACATCCTTCCTCGTTTGCATGTTGCTGTTCATTTCAGCTTCCGCGAAGGCTCAGTACACCGACCGACTCGGTGGCAACTGGAACAATCCGACCAGCGCGACGATCACAAACATCATCATGGATCGCTACGCACAGCGTCGACTGAAGAAGAATCTCGAAGCAAAGCGGCAAGGAACCAATGCGACGGCGATGGGAGGACCGACGAATGATGCCGCACTTCACTTTCGTTCATCGGGCACGCTGCTAAAGACCGCTGAGATCGCAAATCTGATCGACCCCGGGAATCCGCAGGTGATGTCAATCATGAAGGTCATCCTGGACGAGTATGAAAAGGGTGCGCGAGCTGCGGGCAAACCGAATGATGTGGCGTTGGCGTTGAGCTTCTTCTTTGCGACCAACGCGAGCGTATATCACGACGGGGGTCAACCGGGCGATCCGCAGATGTTGGAATTGCGGGAGACGATTGCCCAGGCGCTGGTGGAAGGCAATGCTCTCAAAGGCGTTACCGATCGTCAGAAGCAGGAGATGTATGAAACGCTCGTGCTCTTCACCGGTTTCGCGCTCGCCGCTTATCAGGAAGGAAAGCAGAGCGGGAATGCGGCGAGTGTTCAGGTCGGGCAACAACTCGCAGGACAGAATCTGCAAGCCATCACCGGCTTATCGCCCGACAAGATCAACTTTACCGCTGAAGGATTAAGCATCGAGAGAGAATCGAGCGCCGCTGTCGCTACGCCTACCCAACCTTCTGCCGAAACAACTAGTTCACCAAACGAAGCAGCAGTCTCTGTACACGCAGGGAAACTGGTGATGGAGTTTGAAGGAAACGAAGTTCGCGCCAATCAGCTGTATAGCGGAAAGAGAGTTCGGGTTAACGGGACGGTGAATTCAATCGACGTCCTGAAAGACGGCCGAATTGCGCTGACGTTTCATTCAGCAGCCGGAGGTTATGCTCAGACACGATGCTATTTCAACAAATCGCAAAGCTCCCGGTTGGCCCAACTGTCGGGTGGTCAAGCAGCGATCGTTGAAGGAACTGTGCGTGGACTGGGTGGTGGCATGGACGGAAGGGGTTTCGTCGAGATGGCAGACTGCATCGTTCCTTAGATTTTGGGAAACGCATGAAATTCAAAACAATTTTGGACCCTTGAGCCGGTGAGAGGGGCTTAGCTGATCCAGCTCGAACGGTTCACTGGATCGTCAATAAACATTTTGAGAATTTCGCCATCGGGACTCATAACAATGATCTTGTTTCTGGTGAAACCAGAACCGCACTCCCCTCCACAGATCTGTGCCCAGGTCAGTGTCATGTTCGCGACATAAACATTCCTGAAACTACTGTCCCCTCGCTCGTACACATCCATCTTCTTAATCGAGGACTCGTACTTCAGGCTGGAACTAAAAAACGTGAACGAGTTCTCCTTTAGCCTTCCTGCTTTGTTTCGCATGGCTTGCGAGATGTTGTAGTAGTACATAACGGCTGCTGTCGTCACGAGTTCAGTCTCTAAAATGGTGTCGACCGAACCCGTCCACCATTTCGGTTCTCCGTCGGGAAGAACAACATAAGGCTCCGCGATATGACGCCATTGTTTTAGTAGTTCAGGTTCAACTTTCTCCGGGTTTTTATAAACTGACTCTGCTTTGACAAGGAGCTTTTCCTCAGCCGAACCGTATTCGCGCTTGATGAGGATCGAATGGCCGGCTTGCGAACTCTCCTCGGAGGGTATTGTTGCCTGCAGCCCAGGACCATAAACAGCCCATTCCGGTGTTCTGTCCGCGAAGTAAGTCATCGGTATAGATCGGACGTACTGTGAGATCTTCCTGTATGCAGTGACGAACTTTAGGGCAAAGTCGGTCAACCTCTTGTCGTCGTTCGGATATTTGTTTAAGTAATCAACGCAATACTCGTATGCCTTATGAGGATCTTTCTCAATGTGATCTGTGCAGCGATAGTAAGCCGCGTGCTTCGCACTGACTTCGTCCTGAGCTAACGTAGCGGCAGCAGTGGAAAACAGAATTGCGCAGATGAGGAAATACTTCATAACCCAGTGCTCCTACCCTAAATTTTCATTCATTCTACCGCGACTATTCGGATCCGTTGAGCAATGATTGGATCCACCTGCGCTGCACTCATGTTCTATCGGTTAACAGCGAGCTCAACAACTCGTCACCTGTTTCCATCCATTCCTCCCAATTTAAAGCCGGTTCACTTCAAAACATCCCTGGGCCTACAAAACTATGGTTAAAGTTCAGCCTGATTCCTAACCTGACAAAACGCTCGTGAGTTTCGAAAGGACAATCCAATGAACCGAAGAGAATTTGTCGTAGCAGGTTCTTTCTCCATGGCAGCGCTGGCGCTAACCAAAGCTGCCAATGTGCAGGATAAGAAACAGTACGTATGCCCACCGTGTGGCTGTAGCAATGACGGAACGGTGCATGACGCCCCCGGTTCCTGCTCCGCGTGCGGTATGGCGTTGATTGAAAAAAACCCGGCCATGAGTGAACTCACAGGGATTACGCGTTTTCTGAAATTAACAGACCAGGTCTGGACCGGTGGTCAACCATCGCCAGAGCATTTTCCCAAACTCAAGGACGCAGGAATCAAGGTCGTCATCAACTTACGTCCTCAAGCTGAACATGATGCGGTGGGCGAGGAAGCAACTGTGAAGAAGTTAGGAATGGCCTACTTCAACATTCCCGTTTCCTTCAACGAACCTGATGAGCTTGATGCGGATGATTTTCTCAAGCTTACTGACGAACAACTTAAGAATGGACCAGTGTTTATCCACTGCGCTGTGGGAAGTCGCGTCGGCGCTTTCTGGATGATTCGACGCGTGTTGCGCGACGGTTGGGAATTCGACAAAGCACTAGAGGAAGCCAACCGGATTGGTATGCGGAGTCAAGGTCGCCAATTCGATTTCGCTAAAGAATACATCGCCAAAAAGAAGAAAAAGTAAGAACTCATATTGACGCCCTGCGCAGCAAACCGACAACTTCCTATTTTTCTTGGCGGGTATTTTGCCGCTCGAGAAACTTCTTCACTCCGGAGGAGTGGAATGTTTATAGACCGTAGCTAGCCCTCCCAATCTTGATCGCTCCGTAGGAGCGAAATGTTCCGCGATTGGTTGAAACGGACATCGCGCTCCTAAAGAAGCGCCAGGCCCTCCGGGATGGATCTGAGCTATATACATGCCACTCCGGAGTGAAGAACAAATCTCAACGTCAGAAGCGGCGAGCTGGCCGAGGTGGTGCAGAACACCGGAAAGAAAAACGTTATGAAAGCTGTAGTGTCACTCGCATTAACTCTCGCCTGGCGATGGCAACACCCCACCCACCACGTGGGACACTGAGAAGTCAGTGAACGTCCTGTGGAAGACTCCGATTCCAGGTCTGGGCCATTCGAGTCCAATCATCTGGGGCGATCGTATCTTTGTTACGACCGCAGTCAGCAGCGATGCGAATTCACAGTTCGTGCATGGGCTAACCGAGACCGCAGCCTCTGCCGACGATAGTTCGAAGCACAGTTTTCGAATTTATTGCCTGAACAAAAATACTGGAAGCGTCGTCTGGCAGAAGGTGATTTACGATGGTCTACCCAAGGTCAAGCGTCACGTAAAAGCAAGCTACGCTAATCCGACTCCCGCGACTGATGGTAAGAATCTCGTTGTCTCTTTTGGTTCGGAAGGTCTCTATTGTTTTGACCTGGACGGAAAGCTCTTATGGAAACAGGACCTGGGTGTCCTCGACGGCGGCTGGAGTTCTGGTCCTGATTTTCACTGGGGCTTTGGTAGCTCGCCGGTGATCTACAAGCAGCTGGTTATTGTTCAGTGCGACACGCAGAACCAGGCGTTTGTCGCTGCTTACAATCTCACGAACGGCAAACGCGTCTGGCAAACCCCACGGGAAGAGGACAGTTCATGGAGCACTCCTACCATCTACGAAGGCAAGAATGGCGCTGAGTTAATTACCAGCGGGACGAAATATTATCGCGGCTACGATCCCCTCACCGGTAAAGAGTTGTGGCGCATGGCTGACGGCGTGGACGTGAAAATTCCGACGCCAGTAGCCGCAAATGATTTGTACTTTCTCGGTGGTGGTTCTTCCCATGCAAAACACGCGTTTTATGTCGTGCGGGCCGGGGTCAAGGGAGAGATAAAACCTGATGACACGAGTGCAAACAACATCGCCTGGCAAAGCACACAGATCAGACCGCACATCGTGACGCCGATTGTCTACCGAGACTATTTGTATGCTTGCACAGACAGCGGAATCCTTAGTCAGTATGACGCCAAAACTGGTGAACCCACGTTTCGTGCGCGACTCGGCAGTGGCGGATCATTCAGTGCCTCACCTGTTGCTGCTGATGGAAAAGTCTACTTCGTTAGCGAAGATGGTGATGTATTTGTTATCAAGGCAGGGACCACGTTTGAATTACTTGCGCGAAACACTATGGGCGAAGTTGTCATGGCTACACCGGCAATCGGAGGAAAGATGATTGTCATTCGCGGTCAGAACCATCTCTTCGGCATAGGAGCAAAAGACTAGGCAACGTGACTCACAATAATTGTCCGTAATGCCTGTGCTGATTCGTGACGGCCTCTGCACAAAATAGGGGCAGCTGGTTAACTTACTAACCTACCTAGCAATTCTACCAGTGGTCGATAATCTCCGTTGACCCTAAACTTCCTCGCATTGACCGCATTCCAATTCTGAACTTATCGACAAAGTTCGGCGATAGGGTCAATTCTTGTTGCCGTACAAATCTGAACTTAGTGGGCCAACCAATGGAAAACCCCGACGCGATTATCGAAAGTGTGTTGCATCCGACCGATTTTTCGGAAGGGAGCAAAGTGGCATTCCATCATGCGCTCAAGGCTGCTCTGTTGGCGAAATCCAGACTCACACTATTAAACGTCTCACCGGATGGAGCGTCACAATGGGATGACTTTCCTGGTGTCCGTGAAACACTCGAACGGTGGGGACTGTTGCCAAAAGGAAGCCCGACGTCCGCCGTTGGAGAGCTTGGTATCGACGCGGATAA
>QHXL01000196.1:0-289 GCA_003222935.1 Acidobacteriota bacterium | reverse complement strand
CAACGCGATGGCCGTATGCGTTGGCTCGGCAAGTCTGTAGCTGAACCAGTTGCGCGAAAAGCGTTTGAGATGACTCTGTTTATTCCAGGTGATAGCGACGGCTTTGTGGATGCTCGCGACGGTTCAGTGCACTTGAGTAAAATTCTCATCCCAGTCGCACGGTCGCCGCGTCCGCAACCAGCAGTAGAAGCTGCCGCCAGGTTGGTTGAAAAATTCCGATGTGCGGCAGGAACGTTTGTGCTAATGCACGTTGGAGACTCGGGTACGATGCCTACTCTTCGTCTTCCGG
>QHXL01000195.1:5201-5398 GCA_003222935.1 Acidobacteriota bacterium | reverse complement strand
GATTCGCTTTGCAGCAGCCAACCGCCAAATTGGCGAGCTTCAATATCGGAAGGCTAACTATCGATCGGCCCTGGATCATTTCCAAGCCGGGTTGGGAGCTATTAGAGACGCAACCTTGAAATTGACAGACGCGCAGATGAGAGGTGCCGAGCCGAGCTACATGTTGCATGTTGCCGAAAGTTTGTATCGCACCGGTC
>QHXL01000195.1:423-5109 GCA_003222935.1 Acidobacteriota bacterium | reverse complement strand
GCGCGCTTTCTGGGCTTGAGCGCCGAAGTGTATGAAGTTTTCGGAGAGACAGACAAGGCATTCGCGGCGTATGCAGAAGCTGAATCACTCTGGAAAAAAGTTGTCGAAGTTCAGCCACAACAACAAACTGAAGCGAGTCTGCAGATCGCCAGACTTTGCCTCAACAGAGCGGATCTCTATGCGGGGTTAAGAGCCCGCACCGTACAAGCGGGCCGTGAATATGAACGCGTGGTTGATATTCTTTCAAAACTGAAAGCGTTAAATCAGATCACCCTGGGAGGATTGAACGATCTCAATCAGGCTAAACGGAAATTACAAGCATCGTGGACCATCCCAACACGAGACCATGGGTAAATCCTGGGGACCGATACAGACAGATGATTAAGGCAGTGATCTTTGACATGGACGGAGTTCTTATCGACTCTGAACCCTTCTGGCGCGAGGCCGAAATCAAGGTCTTCGGAACGATCGGTATAAAACTCACCCCTGAAATGTGTATGGAGACCATGGGATCAAGAGTTGATGAGGCAGTAGAGTATTGGCTCAAACTACATGGACAGAAATTGAGTTTGACGCCTGACGTGGCGGAGAAGGTTATTGAAGAAGTAATCAGCCAGATTGAACAAAACGGCATGCCGATGGCTGGTGTTGAGGACGCGTTGGAATTTTTCAGGAAGAGAGGGACAAGGTTTGCCCTGGCTTCGTCATCCGCATACCGAATCATCTCAGCAGTTGTCGATAAGTTTGATCTGAGACGACGATTCGAAGTGATCTACTCCGCTGAGGAAGAGGAATTCGGTAAGCCGCACCCGGCCATCTACCTCACGGCCGCTCGCAAACTTGGTGTTAACGCGAAAGAGTGCCTGGCAATTGAAGACTCGCTGAACGGTGTGCTGGCAGCAAAAGCCGCGAGAATGAAATGCATCGCGATCCCCGAAGCAGCGGTCCGATCTGATCCACGTTTCTCGATAGCTGACTGTGTACTTGATTCACTTTTCGAGATTGACGATGAAGTGTGGTCAAGAGTATCGAACTAGGTTCTGACTGTTAGTAACGACGCAGACTCCTTGTCCAGATAGATCGATGTCCGTTCATGTCGTTGAAGGATCGAAGCGGGATGCATTGGACTCACTTGTGACTCCAAACTATCTCTTACCGCCTTCGCTTTTCTTTGATCCGGCACAATGCACAGAATGTGGGTGGATTTCATGATCTGCTGAATTGACATCGAAATCGCTTGTTTTGGAACCTCGGCAATACTTGCAAACCAACCTTCGCCTACTTGTTGCTGTCGACATGCCTCATCGAGGTTCACAACTAAGTAAGGTGATTGAGTGTCGAAGTCTGCCGGCGGATCGTTAAAAGCAAGATGTCCATTCTCTCCGATGCCCACGAACGCGACATCGATCGTGTTTTCGGCAATTAACTTACCGACGCGCCGACATTCGGCTTCAGGATCTGAAGCGTCTGCTTCGATAAAGTGAAATTCCCCAGGCTGGATCTGGTCCACAATTCGTTCACGCAGGTAACGCCGAAAGCTGGCCGCGTGAGTTTCTGGTAAGCCGACATACTCGTCGAGATGAAAAAAGGTCGTATCTCTCCACTCAATACCTGGGGTTTGAGTGAGCGCCGAGAGGAATTCAAATTGTGACGCGCCGGTCGCTGCGATTATGTAGGCATGTCCTCGATCGGTAATTGCTTGACGGATAATTTCTGCGGCGTTCGTCGCGGCAGCAGTTGCCAGCTCCTGTCGTGATTCAAATATGTTCACTTTCATAACAGCGCCTCCAAATGTCCGATATGATTAAGGCCTCTTGCAAAAGTCAGCTTCTGGATTAAAAAGGACACATTAGCCAATTTTCAGGTTGGGAAGGTGGAACCTGTCCCCGCCGTCTCGCTTGATCTCGGCGGATTCTTTAGTACATCTCAGCGGGGACAGGGTCCACCTTCCCAACCTGAAAATTGACTAAATTTGTTCTTTGTATTCAGCAGCTGACTTTTGCAAGAGGTCACCCTGTTCATCTTTGGTCACTTAAAAGAAAGTCATAACTCTATAACACAGGCTTTGAAACTATGCGCATTCTCCGTGCGTCATGCGTCTTTACTGTAAAACTGGGCGATGAGTGGTGAACCGCAAGACGAGGAGTACGCCGAGAACGCGCAAAGATGGATTGATTCCCGAAATTATCCTTGACACATTTTTTGGCGACCGCCTATAGTGAAATCCGGTTATGAATAGCACTCGCACATTTTTTTACTTCGCTTTTACTTACCGCTCCTTCTTTGTGAAGAGCGGACGGCGATGTGCGAAGACGATGTGCTGATAACCTGAAAAAGCACAAACTTTCAAACGAGCCGGCCGCGATGCCAAAGTCGCGGTCGGCTTTTTGTTGGCCTGCAAATCCTAACGGAGTTTCTCTTATGGACATTCCACACTGGCGCAACGAGATCGACGAAATCGACAAAGAACTTCTTCGCCTATTGAACTTGCGCGCGAGGCTGGCAATCAAAGTCGGCGCGCTTAAAAAGGAGGCCGACCTACCCTTCTGCGATCCTGACCGTGAGCGTTATGTGCTTGATCGTCTTCAGGATCTCAACGATGGCCCACTCGACCAGCGAGCAATCGATAAACTGTTTCGCCGCATTATTCGCGAGTCACGACGAGTTGAAACAAGGACTGTCGGGGAATCGCATCCACAAGCCTTAAATCAAGTTTGAGAATTGAACGTGAAGAATTTGAACCACAAAACCAGAGTAGCCTTTCAGGGTGAACGCGGTGCTTTCAGCGAGGAAGCAGCCCTTAAACTCCTTGGTCCGGAAATCGAACTAGTGCCACGACAGACTTTCGCAGATCTGTTCACCAGCTTCGACTACAACAATGCCGACTACCTGCTTGCTCCGGTCGAAAACAGCATCGCCGGGGAGGTTATCGCTTCGGTGGCCTTACTGCGCCAGAGTGCTCTCAAAGTAGTCGACGAAGTAACGATTCAAATTGCGCAGCATCTTATTGCCTGCCAGGGAGCGAGCTTTTCTGACATCCAGGAAGTGCAATCCCATCCAGTCGCACTCGCACAGTGTTCAAAGTTCTTCACCCAACATCCGGAACTAAAACAAATTGCGAGTGACGATACCGCGGGAAGCGTGCGTCAAGTTGTGCAGGAAGGCGATCGTCATCGCGCCGCGATCGCCGGACAACTCGCCGCAGATCTTTATGGCGGTATCATCATTCGCGAAAACATCCATGATACGGCCGAGAACTACACTCGTTTCGTCCTCCTATCAACGTCAACTGAAAAGGATTTTAAAAAATGATTGTCAACATGAAGAGATCTGCCTCTGCCGACGAGATTGAACACGTTATCGATAGAATCAAAGAATGCGGGTTTCAGGCTCACGTGGTACGAGGCGAAGAACGCACGATCATCGGCGCCGTCGGGAGCAGCGGACGCAGATCAGAAATTGAAGCGTTGCGGGCTGCACCCGGAGTCGCGGACGTCATACAGATTTCGCATCCGTTCAAGTTAGTCAGCCGTCAGCTTCGCTCAGAATGCACGGTCGTCGATGTCGCCGGAGTAAAAGTCGGCGGCGGCGACGTAGTTATCATTGCCGGTCCATGTTCTGTCGAGTCGCGCGAGCAGCTGTTGGAGACAGCGCGCTCTGTCAAAGCTTCCGGCGCCACTATGCTTCGAGGGGGTGCGTACAAACCGCGAACATCGCCGTACGACTTCCAGGGACTCGGAGTTGAAGCACTTCGTTTTCTCAAGGAGGCCAGCGATGAAACCGGTCTGCCGATTGTGACCGAAGTGATGAGCGAGGCTGATGTCGAAGACGTGGCTCAATATGCCGACATGCTTCAGGTTGGTGCCCGCAACATGCAAAACTTTTCATTGCTCCGAAAACTGGCCACGGTTCCGAAGCCTATTTTGTTGAAACGTGGCCCGTCGGCGACAGTAAAAGAGTGGTTACTTGCCGCAGAGTACCTGCTCGCAGGAGGTAATCATGACGTGGTGTTGTGTGAACGAGGCATCAAGACGTTTGAAACAGCGACGCGTAATACGCTTGACCTTGCGGCGGTCGCGCTGGTGAAGGAACTGTCGCACCTTCCGGTACTGGCGGATCCATCACACGGAACTGGCTTGAGAAGTTTGGTCGGACCCATGTCGAAAGCGGCGATTGCCGTTGGCGCAGATGGATTGATTATCGAGGTTCATCCTTGTCCTGAACGGGCGTTGTCTGATGGGCCACAGTCGCTCGATCTTCCTGGTTTTGAATCGTTGATGAAGGAGTTGGGACGAGAACCGGTGAGAGATGTGAAGGCGGCGTGAGAAGACTTTGTAGGGGCGTCCCTCCGTGGGCGCCCCTCCGCGGCCAGTGCTCTTAATGTGGAAGGGGCGCCCACGGAGGGACGCCCCTACAAAGTTAGCAAGACAACTTACTGAGGCTGCGATTCGCGCATCTTTCTCGGTAGTTCTTTTTCAGTCTTGATTACTAAACCGTCAACGGCATTTACCCACACGTGAGTGGCGCCAGCATTTGGATCATCGCTCGAGACAATAATCACCCGGTAAAAAACTTTTCCGTCCGCCGCGAGTTTTCCTGGTTCTTCCCACCTATCAGCATCTAGATTGCAATTTAGAACCTTCCCTGGAAACTGGCTAGTGGCAATCTGAATGGCCTGGTCCATAT
>QHXL01000195.1:0-357 GCA_003222935.1 Acidobacteriota bacterium | reverse complement strand
CGATCTGCAGCTTCCGCTGAAGCTCTTCGTGGAACTGCGGATCATTCGTCAGACGGAGTTTCACCTGGTCGATTTCGCGCATCTGGCGCTCTTTAATCTGATCCTCGGTCAGACTTCCACGAGCTTCACTTTTTTCCTTGTCGCGGCGTGCCTTTTCCTGAGGGGTTGGCTCCTGAGATGCCAAATCAAACTTCATTGCAAACGAAGCGACAGCCAAACAAGGAACCAGCAAAAACAACGACGCCGCAATCAACAACACTCTTTTTCGAGTAGTGTCAGGCTTGGTTTTTCTTAACAACGACATGATACGTACCTCCAGAATATCGGCATCAGCAATGCCTACGGTTGTGGTAACGG
>QHXL01000194.1 GCA_003222935.1 Acidobacteriota bacterium | reverse complement strand
TTTCTTCCCAGACTGGTTTTGTCGCTTGCCCCGAACGATCTCACGTTAAATCAAAACACCCGACGTTTCGAAAACGGTTCAGTGTTTCGCGCGAAGCGGCGCGAGGAAATGGTGAATCTCTATGTCAAGACAGGTGTTTCGGGAGCGGGAGTGTGTCCACCGAGACGAAGGCGCCGAGGGCGAATTCTACAATGGGGTTTTTTACGTACAGGCTTTGCAGCGACTGCCGGTGGACGACGCTGTTCAAGTAGCCGGCAAAATTAGTTCCTTCTTTTGGTCTGATGCCCCACATATCCTGGTATGGCTTTGTAGTAATTGCGCAGGCCAACTCGGTTTGACTGAGACGCTGCGCGCATTAAACGCATCACGACGTCAGGCTTGATGACCACGCAAATTAGTGTACTGTGTCGTGCGTCGTGAAACGCGAGCGCATCGATAAACTCCTTGTGGAACTCGGTCTGGTCGAATCACGCACGAAAGCACAGGCGATGGTGATGGCGGGCGTCGTGCTCGTTGACGAACAGCGCGTTGAAAAACCATCCGAACAGTTTCCAATCAATTCCCGAATTCGTATCAAGCGTTCTGAAGATCCAACGTCCCGTTATGTTGGTCGCGGCGGCTTAAAGCTCGAGGCTGCGCTCCAATCGTTTCAGGTCGACGTTACAGGTTTGACGTGCCTGGACGTGGGCGCGTCAACCGGCGGATTCACGGATTGTCTTCTTCAGCACGGGGCGAAATGGGTGTTCGCTATCGACGTTGGTCACAATCAACTTGACTGGCGCTTGCGGCAGGACGATCGCGTCGAAGTTCGTGAAGGCATCAACGCTCGCTACCTGCAGCCGAAGGATTTTTCCTGTGAGTTTGACCTTGCAGTCATGGACGTATCGTTCATCTCGGCAACAAAGGTTCTACCGGCTATCGTTCCTTTACTCTCGTCGAGCGGTCGTCTCATCGTTTTGATAAAGCCACAGTTTGAAGTCGGACGTGGTGAGGTTGGCGCTGGAGGGATCGTACGAGATGCGGATAAGCGTTTACGTGTGATTGAGGAAGTGAATCGTGCGGCAGCGGAGTTGGGATTGAAGAGCGGCGGTTTGATTGAGTCGCCGATTCAAGGCGCCGAAGGCAACGTGGAATTCCTCGCGCTGTATGAGAGGTAAGTCAGTACCGTAACGCGGTAGCGTCAGGTCGCGTCAAGATCAAGACCGTGGACTACTTCATTGACCCGACGCTACCGCGTTACGGTCCTGACCTCATCTCTCAAAACCACTTCGTTGACCTGAAAAGCTGGCCCGCGTATCATCCCGACTGTTTCGGAAAGCACTTAACAATTAACTTTCAAACGCTTTTCTCCTCCTGGAAGAGTCGCGTGTCTCGTTGTCTTAATTGACCCTCGATTCTGACTCTTTCACGATTCAAAACATGTCACCCATTAAGCGGATAGGAATAGTTCTTAAACCGCATCAGCCCGACGCTCTTAAGACACTTTGTGACCTAACGCTGTGGCTCGCTCAGAAAGGCATTGAGCTCGTCGGCGGTCCGGAGGTGGAACGTGAACGCGTCGAGCACGAAACGGGTTGCGCGGTTACCGAAATTGCTACTGACAAACTCGCCGAGTCGGTTGATTTGCTGCTCGTCCTTGGTGGGGATGGCACGATGATCGCCACCGCACGAATGATCGGCGATCAGGAAGTCCCTGTGCTCGGTGTCAATTTTGGCGGACTTGGTTACCTGGCTGAGTTTCGCATTGAAGAACTTTATTCTGCATTGGAATCAATTCTTACCGGACAGTTTCGCCTGGACAAACGAGTCATGTTGCACGTCGATCTGCAGCGTGGAGAAGACGCTGTTACTCGCCATCGCGTACTCAACGACGTCGTTATTAATAAATCCGCGTTAGCAAGAATCATCGAGATTGAGGCGTATCTGAACGATCAGTTCGTAAACTCCTTTCGAGCGGATGGTCTAATCATTTCAACGCCGACCGGATCGACTGCGTACAATCTGTCGGCGGGTGGACCAGTGATCTTTCCTTCAATGAATGCGATTGTGATAACACCGATCTGCCCCTTCACCTTGTCGAACCGGCCGATAGTTGTTCCTGATGACGCAGTAATCGAGCTGCGACTTAAGACGGATAAAGAAGAAGTAGCGCTGACCCTCGACGGCCAGGTTGGATTTCCGCTTCGGGTAGACGATCGAGTTTTGATTCGCAAAAGTCGAACGACTATTAATCTTATTCAACCCAGCAATCGAAACTACTTCGACGTTTTGAGAGACAAGCTGCGCTGGGGTCGTTAAATGTCCGATAAACTTCAGTTTGTCGTGAGTTCTACCTGGAAGTACCAACGAGCTTTAATTCGAAGTCACGACCAGACGGCCGCATATCGGACATCTTAAGATTCGAAACCTTATGCCTGAAAATAAAGACGACAAAAACCCAAACTCCGACCGACTTGCAGTTGACGCATTTGAGCGGGAGATCAACACCGACCTGAACGCTAAAACTCACGACAAGCCAAAAGGTATGCCCCTGCACACGCGCATAATCATCGGCTTGGTAGTCGGTGTGGTTGCCGGTATCACGGTGAACTACTTATTTGGTGGGACCAATCCGCGAGTTGTGTGGGTTATCGATAATTTTACTGAGCCGGTTGGCCAGTTGTTTCTGCGATTGTTGTTAATGATCGTAGTGCCGCTTGTGTTCTCGTCGCTGGTTGTCGGTGTTGCAGGTATCGGAGACATTCGCAAGCTTGGTCGCGTTGGTCTTAAGTCGTTCGGCTACTGTCTCGTGATCTCGGCAATTTCAGTAGTGATTGGAATTACTTTGGCCAATACGATCAAGCCAGGAAAGAGGATCGATAAAGCCACTTCGGACGCGCTCCAGGCACGCTACGCTACGGACGCAACAAAGAGAGTCGAGGACGCGTCCAAGGCAAGCGCTACAACCCCGAAACCACTGACCGCTGTGATCGAGACCATCATCCCCAAGAACCCTTTCTTTGCTGTGGGCAGCAAGGAAGATGCGAACATGCTTCACATCATGTTCTTTGGGTTGATTATCGGTGTCGCAATCACGTTGTTGCCGATAACCGCAACCGCGCCACTGTTGCGAGTGCTTGAATCTGTCTATGAAATTACGGCGAAGATCATAGAGATCATCATGAAGTTTGCGCCGTTTGCGGTGGCTTGTCTGTTATTCAATAACACGGCGAGATTTGGTCTGGATCTGCTGCAAGCATTGGCGTGGTTTGTAGCAACTGTATTGCTTGGTCTGGCAATACATATGTTTGGTGTCTATTCGCTCTCCATCTACTTTCTGTCGCGCATTTCGCCGATCGACTTTTTCAGACGCATCAAGACGGTGATCCTTACAGCCTTCTCGACGTCGTCATCAAACGCAACGCTGCCAACGGCCCTCAGGGTGTCTGAAGAAAACCTTGGCGTTCCCCAGGAGATCAACAGTTTCGTTCTGACGGTTGGCGCGACAGCAAACCAGAATGGCACCGCCCTTTACGAGGGCATCACCGTGTTGTTTTTAGCTCAACTTGCGGGTGTCGATCTCACGTTGGCCCAACAGTTGATGGTTGTTTACCTGGCAATCCTCGGAGGAGTTGGAACTGCCGGAATTCCCTCGGGTTCAATTCCATTCATTATCGGCGTCTTGGTCACAATCAACGTTAATCCGGCTTTGATAGCGATTATTTTGGGAGTCGATCGAATACTCGACATGTGCCGGACTACGTTGAACGTAACAGGCGATCTGACAGCTGCTACTTACGTGGCGCGTTCCGAAGGCTATGAGCTTCTGAAACCACACGAACCGGCGATCGTTCACGCGGGTGTGACAATGGCTGAGCGTAGCTCCGATTGATTGTTTAGTAACAGGTGCGCCACATTCTGCGAATAAGAGATCGTTACTAGTTGGACCATGGTCTTTCCGTTATACGACGACAACTCTGATCGAACGACTTTTCCGATAGTTAACTACGCGATTATCGCGGCGAACATTCTCGTCTTTCTTTTCTTCCAACAACTCGGAACAAACTCTAACTTCACATACGCGTTCTCCACCGTGCCTTTAGAGATCATTACGGGACATGACGTTGTCACTGCGAGTCGCATTCTGGTTGATCCCGTGACGGGTCAGCGGCTCATGTTGCCCGGATTGGAAGCAACTCCGTTATCTGTCTACCTCACTCTTTTTACTTCGATGTTCATGCACGGTGGGTTTGCGCATATCGCTGGAAACATGTTGTTCCTCTGGATCTTTGGCGACAACATTGAGGATCGACTCGGACACGTTCGTTACATCGTGTTCTATCTCTTGTGCGGAGTTGTTGCGGGTTTAGCACACGTCTTTGCCACGTACGCTCTGGCCACGGATCAAAGCAGCTTGTTGGTTCCGAGTTTAGGCGCTTCGGGCGCGATCTCCGGAGTGCTTGGCGGTTACCTATTACTTCATCCAACACGCCGGGTAACTGTAATTCTTTTCCGGTTCCTCACCGATGTTCCTGCTTACGTGGCAATTGGAATCTGGTTCGTATTCCAGCTGATCAGTGGACTCGGAATGTTGGGGCGTGGTTCGCAACAAGGAGGCGTAGCGTACGCTGCACACGTCGGTGGATTCGTCGTCGGGGTGGCGCTGATCAAGTTGTTCGATAAAAAAAGTCGTTGATTATTTGTTATTTTACG
>QHXL01000193.1 GCA_003222935.1 Acidobacteriota bacterium | reverse complement strand
TCCCCGCCAGCTCTCCGGTTTACGACGTTACGTACGTTACGGTCGAGGAGGATGACAATGATGATGACGACTGGGTAACGTATGCGGCAGTCGCTGGATACAGCGGAGTAATGATTGGCTGGGGATGCGCGGTGTGGGGAACTGGCTGGTACTACCCGCCCTACTACTATGGTGGAATTTATTACCCCTACTGGCGAAGTTATGGGTACGGCGCCTGGTACAACTCATACACAGGAATCTACGGAACCGCAGGAAGGATCTACGGACCTTACGGAGGCGTAGGCTTTGGCGCCAGGTATAACCCGGCTACCG
This sequence comes from Acidobacteriota bacterium, assembly GCA_003222935.1. Lineage (GTDB taxonomy): Bacteria > Acidobacteriota > Blastocatellia > Pyrinomonadales > Pyrinomonadaceae > PSRF01. Next base: position 4,367 of record QHXL01000193.1, on the reverse strand, counting down.
GCGCTTACGCTCGCGGCGCCTTTGCCTATGGACCATACGGTGCACGTGGTGCAGCCCAGGCTTATAACCCGCGTACTGGAACTTACGCACAAACTCGTCAAGGCTCCGGCGTTTATGGCAGTTGGGGTTCAACCCAGGTTCAGCGGGGTGACGATTGGGCGAGTTCCAAACGGTTCACCAATCGCCAAACTGGGAACACGACGCGTGTAACGCGAGGCGATGAGGGAGGGGCTATTAGTCGACGCGGCGATGACGGGCGCGGTTTTGTTGGTAAGCAGGGCGACAATGTTTATGCAGGCCGAGACGGCAACGCTTACCGGCGAGACGCGAACGGGAATTGGAGTAAATGGGAAAACGGTGGTTGGAACCAGGCTCAACGACCCGATGGTGCATCACCTCGGGACAGCATGTTGAACGATAACGCCCGCCAAAGGGAGCGACAAATGAATTCGGACACGTATAGATCCCTTGAGCGTGACCGTGCGGCTCGTGACCAGGGAACACAGCGGACGCGTGATATGAACTCTAACAGGTCTCGAAGTGGTGGGAACTTGGGTGGTTATCGTTCTCCAAGCATGTCCAGACCCAGCGGTGGTTTTGGAGGGGGAGGCATGAGAGGAGGCGGCGGTGGCATGAGAGGAGGCGGCGGCCGAAGATAGTAGATTCAGTATTGGACCGAATCCCTAATTGCGGAAACCTCAAAATAGAGTGGTGGCCCAGCCTAGCCGTACGTAGTTTTACGGATTGTTGAACCTGTATAGCAGGTGTACAGTGGCGCAACAAAGCAAACAATATTGATTTGGTTTGCCACACGCTTCAGGTATCGCGTCCCGAGTGCGGCGGGCAGTGGAACACATCAGACTTAAGGCAGACGGGTACACTGCACGCCTGTTTAGACAACGGTAATCTGAAAAAACTCCTGACGGTCCTCCTCAAGTAAGTTTCCCACGAACACATACTTGACAGCGTCGGAGTTCCGTCGGAACGCTCAAAAGAGAGTTGCGATGACGTCCCCTCAGAAGACACAGGTGTTAGCGGCCTATATTTGTCGCTTTGATCGCCGGCGCGAAGCATCCTTCGCGCCCTTTTTACCCATTGCGCAGTTTTCCTCAAGCTCCTACCAGGCACGAAGAAGATTTACAACGAGGCCCGTCACGAAAGTTTTAGCCCTTTCCTTCCTTGGAATGCTGCTCTGCCAGACAATCCAGGCCCAATCCATGGCCTCCATAGAAGGTCAGGTGTTCGATCAAAACCATGCGATTGTCGCCGCGGTTGAGGTCTCGATGGTTAGCCTCGAAATGGGAGTGAAGCGCGAAGCTGTCACAGACGACGAAGGCTTATATCAAATTGCGGCCGTACCGGTGGGTTCATATCGAATTGAGGTTAGAGCTCGTGGGTTTCAGACACAGGTTATCGAAAGTTTGAAGATCGACGTCGGACGAAGGGTTACACAGAACTTCCAACTTGTGGTGGGCGAGGTTTCGCAGGCAGTCACCGTGTCGACCAATCATGATTCGATTGAATTATCGGGGAATGCAATTGGTCATGTGGTGAGCCAACAGATGGTGTCGCAGACTCCACTCAACGGTCGTTACTTTTTGGACCTTGCCTTGAGGGTGCCGGGCTCAGTTACTCCTCCTCAAGGTGCTTTTTCGGCTGCCCCAATGCGAGGCTTGGGTTCATTGGCTTTTAACACCGGGGGCAATCGCGAGGAGACAGTCAATTACCTGGTTAATGGCATAACACTTAACAACCTCACCTTTGGTTCGATCAGTTTCCAACCTTCGATCAATACCATCCAGGAGTTTAAGGTCGACAACTCGACTGTAGGCGCTGAGTTTGGTCAAAGTGCCGGCGCCGTAGTGAACGTTGCGACACGTTCGGGTTCTAACGAGTTCCATGGGGAAGTGTTTGAGTTCTTTCGCAATGACGCGCTTGATGCAAGGAATTTCTTCGAACTCACTTCGCATGAGCCGGCTCCTTTTAAACGTAATCAATTTGGCGGCAACCTCGGTGGACCACTTCTTAAGCAAAAGTTGTTCTTCTTTTTCTCGTACGAAGGTCTTCGCCAGCGTCAGAGTCTCGACCTCAACAGCGTCGTGCCTAGTGACGCTCAGCGCGCATCAGTTACGGACCCGGTGATTGCGAAGTTGATCGAACTGATACCGCGCGCGAACCTCGTCGACTCGTCAGGTACGTCGCGGTTTGTCGGTTCAGACCTCGCGCCCGTTGACGTGAACCAGTGGACCACAGACATCAATTTTGTGCTGAGCAATGTAGACACTTTTCATGCTTACCACGCGGTACAAAGGTCGCAATCGCGAGAGCCCAATAGGACCGGTAACACGGTTCCCGGTTTTGGAAACGTCGCTCTCGCTTTACGCCAGATCTTTACTTTAAATGAGACCCATGTATTCGGCCCCAATGTCGTTAACGAGGCCCGTTTTGGCGTGAACCGGTTCTCTTCGACCACCACGCCAAACGCCCAACTCAACCCGTTAGACTTTGGCATCCGCAATGGAATTGAAGAGCCTATCGGGTTGCCACAAATGAATGTGGCGGGCGGTGCGCTTAACTTCGGAGGCCCACAAAACAACCCGTCGGGTCGCGGTGATACAACGTTTGTCGTGGCGGACAGCTTGAGCTGGCTGTCAGGTCTGCACTCGTTTAAGGTGGGTGGCGAATACCGTCAGTTTCTCAACAACAATTACCGGCAAGGCACGGGTTTATTCAGCTTTCCCACCCTAGCGGCATTCCTCGCAGGCAATGCAAACTCTTTCAGTGTGACACTGGGTAGCCAGTCAAGCAGCATTGCCCAGGGTGCGTTGAATTTCTTTTTCCTCGACAGTTATAAGGTGCGATCGAACCTGACACTCAATCTCGGAATTCGATACGAATGGAACATGACACCAAGCGAGCGTTACGACCGGTTCATCGTGTTCGATCCGGAGACCGCCTCCCTGGTACGCGTCGGCACAGGAATCGATTCGATTTATAAAGAGAACAATAAGAACTTCCAACCGAGAGTTGGCTTCTCATGGGTTCCCTTCAAAGACGGCAAAACCGTGCTGCGTGGTGCCTATGGAATTTATGTCGATCAGCCGATGACCAGCGTGGTGACGCCGACCGCCGGAAATCCACCCCTGGCACTTCCGCTCACCTTTACCGGAACGGTTCGTCTCAACAACGCGATCAATGTTGCTGGTCCTACTGCCCTTGCTCCCCAAACAGTGGACCATGGCTTCGACAATGCGTACATGCAGTCGTGGAATCTAAACGTACAACGTGAACTCACGCCATTTGTGCTGATGCTAGGCTACATTGGATCCAAGGGTACACACTTAATCACTCGACGGAATCTCAACCAACCCTCCAACGGCGTGCGACCCTACCAGGCGTTATCAAGCTCGAGCCCAATCTTCCCGGGTCGGTCGCTCGGCAATATCACCCAGATGGAGAGCACTGGCAATTCAAGTTACAACGCAGTTTGGGCGACAGCAAGACGACGGCTGACGCGCAATTTGCAATTCGACGCTTCCTACACGTGGTCCAAGTCCCTGGACTACAGTTCATTCAGCACGGGAGGAATCGTAGTTCAAAACAGCTACGATCTTGACGCGAATCGAGGTCTATCAGATTTTGATGCACGTCACCGTTTTGTTATGAGCGCACTATACGAACTCCCCTTTAACGAGAATCAATGGGTCGAAGGGTGGCGGTTTGCCGCGATCGTGCAGTCCCAGAGCGGCAATCCGGTCAACATCGTTACCAGCAACAGTACCGTAAACGGCGTTGCGGGTACCCTTAGGCCTGACGTTAATGGTCCTATCCCAATTTTCGGCCAGGTTGAATCCTGGTTCGATACCTCAGTTTTCTCAGTAGCCCCGCGTTTTGGCAATCTAGGCCGAAACATCATTACAGGTCCCGCGTTCAACAACACCGACTTTTCAATTACCAAGACGACAAAACTTGGTGAGGGAGTGTCGCTGGAGCAGCGCGCGGAGTTTTTCGATCTGTTTAATCACGCGAACTTTGGGCAACCCGGCAATCTTGTCGGTAGCCAATCTTTTGGACGAATCACTAACACGCGGTTCCCCACGGGTGAGTCTGGTTCGTCGCGGCAAATACAGTTCGCGTTGCGGTTATTGTTTTAGGGGCGGCAAAAAAGAAGACCGGTTTGAAATCCACCCGACTTTCCCTGGTGCTGGTTGTCCTGGCGCTCTCGTGGCTGCCTCTGGTGATCTGCGCTCAGCAATCGACAACTCCGAAGAGAGTGTTAGTGGTTTACTGGTATGACAAGGCCTACCCTGGCCACGTGGCATGGGACCAGGGCTTCCAGGCGACATTGAAATCGAATCCTGCAAACA
>QHXL01000192.1:2607-12452 GCA_003222935.1 Acidobacteriota bacterium | reverse complement strand
ACTGGTGACGAACAATCCCGGCACAGAAGTCTGAAAGTGATCGTCGAGAACCGGAAAGCCATTCCTTGTTGCGATTTGTTCCATCAGATTGCCGGAAGCCAAAACCGGCAGACGTGAGATGTCCACCTTATAGCCTGTGGCCAGGATGATTTTGTCGACCGAGATCGTTTCTCCGTTGCTAAGCTCGACGCGCAACTCACCTCCTTCTTCGCGACTCTTCACGACTTCAGTTCGTGGCCAGATATGAACTCGATCGTTTCTCAGGCGCGGTTCCAACCATGGCTCAACTTTTAGTCGGCCTTCCGCCCAGAGTCTTTGATTAATCTCGTCTCGTTCTTCCTGGGACAGTTGTCTAAACCAGTTTGGGTTCTCAACTATTCCGTCGACAAGTGGAGTAACCCAGGCCCACTCTGAAGTGGTGAACGCTGGACTGGCATGACGATGAGATAGATGTACAGCACTCGCGCCAGCCTCAATCAACAATGCGGCCCACTCAAAGGCGCTCTGTCTACCACCAATGATCAGGAAGCGTTTGTTTTCGGCGTTCGCGAAATCCACGAAGTCACACGTGTGCGCGTAACGACCGGCAGGCAAGCGCGACGTCAGTTCTTGCGGAGCATGAGTGAAATGACGGAAGCCCGGGGCAATGGCGACGTTCTTCGCAAGGACTGTTTGGCTCTCAGATGTGTTGGCAAGGAAGTGATCTGCGTCGACACGATCGAGTTGTTTTATGTAGACAGGCAAAGGTTCGATCTTTTTTTGCTTCCGAAACCATTCAGCGTACTCCTGGTAAAACTCGAGTGAAAGCGGTTCGACATCGCGAGCAGTTTTGCCCTGGGCTTCAAGGAACTTTTCGATTGTATGTATGCCGGTAGGATCAAGATGCCAGTCGCACGCCGATCGCAGGTACATACCTTTCGGCATGTTGTTGCGCCAAAACTCCATCGGCTTACCGACGAGGAGATGTTCAATGCCCAGATGTGAAGCCTGGGCGGAGATCGCCAACCCAAATGGGCCAGCGCCAATGATCAATAAGTTCGTTTCGTCCATAAACGCGAGTATGAAATGTGGGTGAGCCTCACGCAACTCAACGTCTCATTCTCCCAAGTTTTAGAGGCCGTGCAAAAACCTAAAAGATCAACCACAGCTTACGCGGATTACTCAGACCAAAAAAATGTCGCGGCGTTTTCATTAGTTAGCGTAATCTGTGATGGCCTTTTGTTGCCTCACCGAGTTTTCAGAGAATTGAAGAAAACCATCCCGAAGGTATAAGCTGGTTATCCGATCTGAAAGCCTGCCTTATAAGTTGATCTCGACAAACTCGGAGTGCCGTTCTCCGACGTAGGCAATTTTGCCCGACTGACAATTACCTGCACTTAATTCTGCCCGAGGAAAGGTGAAAGTAATGAAGAAGATTATTCTCGCTTCGTTGACAGTATTGACGATGCTACTGCTCTCAGGTGTTGCCCTGGGCGACACGCTATATCTCCGCGATGGGCGAACTCTTCGCGGAACGCTAATTGGCTACATCAACGGCCGATTTGCGTTTAGAGTTGCCAGCACCGGTACATCCACACGACCGGTGAGTCCGCAGATTTCCACCACAACCAGAAATGAAGGAGAAATACAATTCTTTCGACCTGCTGAAGTCGACCGAGTGGAGATCGATGGACGCTCCCTCGATGATCTAAAATTTGAAACCCGCAACGTCGAAGTGCAGCTTGGTCCAAACTGGATCGACTCCGGAATTGATCTACGCCGCAACGAACGCGTGCAAACCACTGCGTCGGGAACGATCCTGGCCGGCCGTTCCCGCATTACTCCCGACGGCTTGCGCAACAGCGATCCTTCATCGCCACTTCCGAGCGCTGCTGAAGGTCTGCTGATTGCCGCTATTGGGAACGATCCAAATTCGCCTGTGGTGGAGTTGGGCTCTTCACGGGAATTCGTCGCCGACCGTGATGGGCGTTTATACCTGACGTTGAACCGCGGTTCATACAGTGATGCTCGTGGGTCCTTCACGGTCCAAATCAAACGCGAACGTGATCAATCTTCGATGGGTGGTGGAGACAATCCGAACACTAATCCCCGCGATGGTCGTCCACGCAATCGTCCGCGCACCGGCGAAGCCCCGTTCGGTAACACACCTCGAGAGGTGTTTATCGACGTAGCTGGAACATCTCGAGGTACGGACACAAATATCGACGTTCGCACTGGAGATCAGATCACCTTCACAACGACCGGAAGTGTGATTGCTGGTAGCCGCATAGGTGAGGTTGGCCCGGAAGGTGGGAAGGTGAGTGGATTCGGCGCCATAGTTGGAACGCGGCCAGTACCGAGTTCTGGACCAGGCGCCTTGATTGGCTATATTCGGTTGCCAAACGGACAAACCAGTCAACCGTTTCTTATCGGTAGTCAGCTAACCCTCACAGTTCCTGTTGACGGTCGCCTTTTCCTGCTGATCAACGACGACAACTACAACGACAACAGCGGGAGCTTTAGAGTGAAGATCAGGTACTAATCTGTAAGCGGGCAAGTTTCCGATATGCGTCAGTTTTGTCGCGATGTCCCTTTACTGGCCTCTTTCGATCGTCACGACAAGCTGAAGCATATCGGACATTTCCTTTTGGAGCCGACTTTGTTCGCCGAGACTTGGTTGACGATTTCTTCATATCGTCGTGTCGATTGCGACATTCCAGATCCGACTAATGATCAAGGAGGGAGGAACAATGCGGAAACTATCAGTTTTCAATTCAGTATCGTTGGATGGTTACTTTACTGACAAGAATAGTGACATGAGTTGGGCGCATAAGAATGATCCAGAGTTCAATGAATTTATCTGGGGCAATGCCAAGGCAGGAGGCGGGCCGTTGCTCTTCGGCAGGGTTACCTAGCTTCTGGCCCACGACGCAGGCGATTGAGATGTTTCCTGACGTCGCCATCGCGATGAATAACCACCCTAAGGTCGTGTTTTCTCGCACCCTGGAAAGGGCTGACTGGAATAACACGAGATTGGTCAAAGACAACCTGATCGATGAGGTCCGGAGGATGAAGGACGAAGATGGTGACGACATGGTGATCATGGGGAGTGGGACTGTCGTTTCTCAGTTAACTCAAGCGGGGTTGATCGATGAATACCAGTTCGTAGTGAATCCGATCGTCCTGGGCAGTGGAAGGACCATGTTTGAAGGCGTCGATGAAAAGTTCGGTCTGCAGCGTACACATATCAGGTCGTTCGGAAATGGCAATATCTTCATCCTCTACGAGCGGTCGTAGTAAGTACCTTCTAGTTCACAACAACCTGGAGATAGAAACCACCGGCTTTATGCCGGCGGAACTTTAGTTTTAACCTACCGAGTTGCTACACCCCGCCGGACAGCGTTAGCTAAAATCTTCCTGTGTAATGCAACTTCAATGTGCTCGTTTATCACTTGAGATCTTCAATTCGAGCTCGCGACAAACTGAAGGAAACTCTGATTAAGTTTCTTAACCGCGAAGCGGTTGCGTCCCCGAGCCCAGGGTTGCCGCGCTTTGGCGGCTACCCTGGGAATAGATCAGACGCGTTTCCAACCTCGAAGAGGTTGCGTCGGGTTCTCTTAACCTGCGATTTATTTGTGTAGCGTCCGGTTGGCGTAACCCCGTTGGGGTTTGATCGATTGTCCGTCTTTTCCCAGGGTAGCCGCCAAAGTCGGCAACCCCTGGCCTCTGGGACGCAACCGCTTCGCGGTTAAGACACTTAATCAGAACTTCATTCAGTCTGTCGCTCCGTCGCAAGCGTGAATCACGACTAACTGAAGTTTACCGGACATTCGTGATACTTTCCGTCGCGGTTTTGGTGCGTTAAGAGAACTCACGACAGAAAGGATCCCCTTCATGAGCATAGCGTCGATGGCCAGTGTTGCCTTTGTCCGCCGAAACGATGTTTCAACCGGTACTGTCGGAAAGAATGAAGTTCCTACGACGGCGGCTGAGATCGAAGCAGCCACTGCCGGTACTCCCGATTCTCAGAGCCCTGCAACGACGGCAATGAAACTCATTGCCACTTATATCCCAACCGAAATATTGACACTCTATGTAGCAGTACTCGGTGCGTTGCAGGGACCACAAGGCGTTTCCACACGATCACTGCGAATCGCTTTCGTCTTCTTCCTCGTACTCACCCCAATCATTGTTTGGCTGACCTTCGCTGCCAAGGTGCGTGCGGCTAAGATGCGGCTTCCGCTCAGGCCCAACACGTGGCCATTTTGGGAGATTTTTGCCGCCACGATCGCTTACGGAGCATGGGCCTTCGCTCTTCCGGACAGCCCTCTAAAGGATTTCAGTTGGTACTCGCCTGCTCTTGCAGGTGTCATCGTACTCGCGATTTCGACAATTCTCGGATTGCTGGCTCCCGTGGTCCAACGGCCGCTGTCGACTTAAAAACATCACCCCGGCGGCAGTGAGGTGGAACTATTTTCCAGTCCTCATTTGACAGTCATCAGTTATCAATTTGATTTAAATCAGAGCTTCAACCGGGCTTAGGCATAGAGAAAATGGCGACTGAAAAATGTCAAATGAGATCTGGAAAATGATTCTGTATTACTGCCGCAGCCGCGATTCGACCTTTGTGCAAAGTCTCTTTCTCAGAGCACACTAGCCTTAAATCCACTGACCTGTAAAAATGGCGATGTCATGAAAAGGAAGATTCTGCTCCTGGCTGTCCTCACGTTGTGCTTAACGATCTCACTCGACACTCAAGCACAGAAAACCCAGGATGAGCCCATCAAGCTAGCGCTCGCCGAACTCCAGGCCGGAAAGCCCGCCCAGGCAATTTCAATACTCACTGAATTCATTAGTAAGCATCCCTCGCATGTTGATTCATATTTGCTGCGTGGCAACGTGAGGCTTATTTCAGGCGAAATTACGGGCGCACTCTCCGACTTCAACAGGGTGATTCAGCTTCGACCTGACATGGGCCAGGCCTTTTATCAGCGCGCTTATCTCCGGCTGTTGGGCAAGGATGTTCCAGGAGCGCTCCAGGATTTGGATACCGCGATCGCAAAGTCCTACAAGGTCGATGCCGTTTACACGCTACGAGCACAACTCAGGATGGGCCAGTCGGATCTGAAGGGCGGCCTTGCCGATCTCGACGAAGCAATCAAGCTCAATCCAAACAATCCGCAAACATATGCCATTCGCGCGGGAGTCTTGATCTTGACCGAGGATCGCGAACGCGCACTGGTTGATCTCAATTACTTATTGACCTGGTATGAAGCCGATCCTGCGAAGCGCAGAAAAGCGCCCCAGGCTGAAGATTTGCTCGTAGCAATTAAAACTGAGAATCAAGCACCCGGCGACGTGGCGATGTTGCCGTTGGTCGGAAATGCATATGCCAATCGTGGCCTGATTCATAGCTTTCATGGAAAGGCTGAGGCAGCAATCTCCGATTACAACAAGGCGATTCGAATCGACCCGAAAAATATGTGGGCCTATTTCTATCGAGCAAAAGAGCTTGAGGGTCGAGGTGATCTCGAGGCGGCTTTAGCAGATGTAAATCGAGCAATTCAGATCGATCCACTCAATGGAAACTTTCGTGTTGAGCACGGCGTCGTTCTTACGTTGATGGGTAACAAGAAGGATGCACAGAGCGATTTCGACATGTTACTTCGTACAGATCGAACCACCTGGCAAAAGCGAATCGACGAGCGACTTGAGGCCGCGCGGAAGAAGCCCTGATAGATGTCCGATATGCTCTAGCAAAAGTCGAAAGCTTCTGAATTACAAAGGCCACATTAGCAATTTTCAGGTCGGGAAGGTGGACCCTGTCCCCGCCGTATCGCTTGATCTCGGTGGGTTCTTTAGTAAATCGCAGCGGGGACAGGGTCCACCTTCGCGACCTGAAAATATTCTAAGGTTATTCACTATTCTGAGTCATAGTTTTGCAAGAGGCTCTTTAGCTTGTCGAAACTCTCGGCCGGCACTTTAAATTGATGCCACGTCTAAGGAGACCCACAAATGCGATTGGTTCGAATCTTTATCGTCGCTCTTTTATTCGCATCAACCTCGCTCGCACAAGCGCAATCAAAGCGGATCGTTATCGCTGCCTCCGTGGTGCTCGATGGCAAGGGCCAGGTACTTCGCAACACTCGCATCGTGATCCAGGGTTCGAAGATCGTTGCGATCGATCCAAAAGCTGAACCCGTCGACTACGACTTGCGTGGCCTCACAGTCTTGCCCGGATGGATCGATTCGCACGTTCACCTCACCTGGAGCTTTGGACCAGACGGACGGAATGCAGGTGCAGGCGGCACGACGCAGGAAGCAGCTCTTGGAGCTGCGTCAAACGCCTGGGTAACTTTGATGGCCGGCTTTACCACGGTGCAAAGCCTGGGATCGCCGCAGGACATTCCTCTTCGTGATGCAATTGCGAAAGGACAACTGCCAGGTCCCCGAATACTTACAGCCGCTCAACCCCTCATGGGACGAGGGGCCGAAACAGGAACGCCGGAAGAAATTCGCGCTTTCGTTCGCGCTCAAAAAGCCGCCGGCGCTGATGTCATCAAGATCTTCGCGGCAAACAGTCCTCGCCGTCCCGAACCCACACTCTCCCAGGAGCAACTCAATGCCGCTTGCGACGAAGCCAGGAAGCTTGGACTGCGCACGCTTGTCCATGCTTACAAAGATGCAGTGCGACTTGCCACGAATGCCGGTTGCACGCAGATTGAACATGGACCATTGGCGTCCGACGCCGACTTAAAATTGATGGCGCAAAAGGGGACCTGGCTCGACGCACAAGCTGGTTTGGTGATGGAGAATTACTTACTCAACAAAGATAAGTTTCTTGGCACACCAGGCTTTCCGGAGGAAGCGTTTCCGTTAATTAAGGAAATCATTCCTATCTATCATGAGTTCATGAAACGTGCGTTGAAGATACCCGGGTTGAAGTTAGTCTTTGGGTCAGACGCGCTTGCCGGATCTCACGGACGCAATGCCGAAGAGTTCATCGACCGTGTGCGTGATGTTGGCGTTGAGCCGATGGCGGCGATGGTTTCGGCTAACTCACTTGCTGCCGAAGCAATGGGCTTATCAGATCAAATCGGTTCAATCGCGCCGGGGTTGCAAGCAGATATTATTGCGCTCGATGGAGATCCCTTGAAGGACATAACGGCTGTGAGGCGAGTGGTGTTTGTGATGAAGGGTGGAGTGGTCTATAAGAATTCGGCACGATAACAAACGCTATTTCTGAAACACGAACCTCAATCCGCGATTGAACGCCTCGGGTTTGTTTCCCGCGTGACGTTCACCTTCAATGACTCGCGATTCGAATTGCAGCTTCTCATATCCATGACCTTTCACGGCAGCAACCAACTCTTTAACCGGCGCCGCTAAGTTCTCAACCTCACCCACCGATACGAAGAGTTTGACTGGCAGATCCTTTCGCCTGGCGGCGTATTCAGATTCCTGGGTGAAGAGAAATCTCTTGCCGTACAGCGCTGCCGGACTGGCAGCCACGTATCCAAAGCACAGGCTCGGCTCAGTGAGCATTGCGTAGATCGTAAACACGGGTAGTTCTTTTCGATCATTGGGAATAATTCATTTTTCAGAAAAGCCAGAAACTTTGGACCATCGCCTGTTCCTGGTCGATCGGCTTCCGCAACAGGTGTGTAGTCGTAAGAACGGAGAAGATCATAGTTCGGGTTTGGTCCGGAATAAGTGATGCCAATTATGATCATTTCCGGGACAAACTTGTCGTAGTAAAGGCCGCCATAGACTGAATCGAGGAGCTTGAAATCCCACTGGCCATCCAGCAGGTAAAGTACGGGATACTTTTTGCCGGCATTTTGAGGAGTCGCGTTGGGAAGATGAATGTATATGTCGTAATCGCGCTTGGTATTAGTGGAGCTTAGCGTCCGGATGTGGGCGCCTGGAATAGTGACTGGTTTGTAGTCATCGATCGGCAACGTCCTTGGCGACTGAGCTTGCACGACTGAACCGAGCACAAGGAACGATGCGAGAGAGATAATTATAAAAACTAAGCGTCTGGACATTACGCGAGATTCTCCTGAAAAAACGTTTCATCTTCGACCACTTCCAGCCAAGTTGGACCGGACGAAGTTCCGACAAGCTGGAAGCTGAGGTGATAAGCCTTCCCCAAAATAGCACGCAACCTCGCAACGCCACATGCTCTCGCCGTACGGTGAGGAAACCCTTATCGGTCACTCAGAGAATCTGAAAACTGGATACCACCGGCTTTAGCCGCGTGGAGGTTCAATTTCCCGCTAGGACGATTGGTGAGGAACCCCCTGAGATACCACGCGGCTGAAGCCGGTGGTATCTGAGTCTTTATACATTCTCCGAGAATGAGAGTTTTTCAGCTTGTCGCGACGTGAAAAGAGGTTTTCGCAGTGCTTGTTGCGAAAGTTACGACAAGCTAAAGCCTATCGGACATACCTTCCCAAATGACCGATGGAAAATGATTTAGTTCTGCGGCTCACGTCGTAGTGCCGTTTTCGAAAGGCTCAGTAGTATCCAACCCAACACGGCGCTTGACACAGAAAGCACCACGTATATCAACCACGGAACTCGCTCGCTAAACGGCTTTGGTTCCGGTACGTAAGAAGGATTATTCGTCAGGTCTCCGGCTGTCGCCTGGATTAGTTGTGTTCGCAGTTTCGCGTTTAGTTCCTTCTCGAAATCGTAATGAGGTTCCTGGATTTGTGCATTTCCAAAAAAGAGTCGGACCGGAGAACTCTGTGGTTGCTTCAACTCAAACACCATCTCCCTGGCCGCCGCACCTGCCTGTATTGAATCAATCGAAAGCGTTTGATTACTGTAATCCGTTATCTGGAGTCTGATCTTTCGCACGTGTACTTCTCGATCGAAAGTGATCAGTTTAGGTTCCCCTACACTCTCTCCAGATCGACGACTCAGGTTGCCACTGGCCACCAACTCAGGATTTTGCGCATCATCAAACGCCTCAACCTGGAACGGTCGATAGAACGAAGGATCGGCAATCGTCAGTGTTAGACGTGAGCAGGGAACTCGCGAACCAAAATCGATCAGCCATGACGAGGCGTGCGCTCCCTGGTTCCGAAGCAGTTGATACGATGGAACTGCTACATCCCAACTCGAAAGATAGCCCTTCTCGTGCACCGCCATTTTCACCTTGACGTCAGTCACCTCAGGCGCGTCATCGTCGACAAACTCATCCGCCATAACTCGCACTCGCAAGTAGCGATACCGACTTGTCGGATAACTCACCCGACTCGATTCAACACTCTTCCCTTCCGATTGAAAACCAAAGATCACAGCGTCAGTGCGCAGGGTTCTCCATGCGGAACCTGACTCACTTCCTTCAACACTTACTCGACGACGAAAATCATTTCCCGTCGTATGAATCTCAACTTCGTTGTGATCTTCGGCCTCTTCACCGACGTCAATCGTAACTTCGCTCGATTTGCCTATTGTTGCTTTGTTGAATATGCGAGTTTCGAAGTCCTGGGTTTCATTTCTTTCTTCGCGAACAAGAATAGCGTAGGGGATTTCATGGTTATTCGAATCGAGCAGTCGCAGATCGCCGAGGTCGTCGCGCGCCTGGCCCATGACGTGAAGGGGCACGGTAAATTTGTAAACAGCCGGCGCCTGAGAATCAGTTGAGCTCACTTCAGCGAAGAACGGCCATGAGGAAACTTCGGTTTGAGCAACTCCAACCGCCGACGCAATCAGTAGCAAGACTACCGGCAGAACACGCTGTTTCATGTTGACGACTCCCAGGCGCGGAATGCTTTGTTGTAGGCCCAGGCGACCAGTAACAACAAAACACCCAGCACAAAAAATACGATGATCCGATAAAGCTGCTGCAGCCC
>QHXL01000192.1:0-2587 GCA_003222935.1 Acidobacteriota bacterium | reverse complement strand
TGAGCGGCGCATAAACCCGATCGCCGCGAGCACGGCGGCATAGACAGCCCAAACGACTGAAAGTGCCATTTGGCCCAACCATCGCTGGTGCCTGGCATCTTCCGCAACTCGTTCAGCGATTGCTTTCATCTGAAAGAAAGTATGAGTCTCAATCGAGGCGACGATCCATAGGGCGATGACTGCAGCAAACAAGAGCCCGACTTCGACGCCTTTGGAAGAGATGTTTTTGCGCTTGCCCAGAGTGTGATGAAGTGCGGCTGCTCCAAATAAACAACCGATCACAAGCAGAGATGAAAGGAAATAGCGGTTGAAAACCGGAATAAACGCCGGGCGATATCCGTAGGGAGTATCCCAGAACAAAAGTTTGCAAAGTGCCAACCCAAAAAGTGCGTACGCGGAGATCCTCAGCCTGAGTGCACGGGTTTCAATACCTACCCACAACATGACTAACGCTTCGATTGCCCATGCAATTGTGATCCAGTTGGAACGAAGTTGGATCGGTATCGCAAGAGTTGTGAACGTGAGTGCGACGCCGATTAGCGATAACAACTCAGCGCGCGTCACGGTCGAGCGATCGAGTAACAGCTTCGCGGCCGCGGCGTAGACGATCGCCATTACGATCGCAAAGACTCCCATCCAATCGTGATAGGACGCGTTAAGTAACTCGTAAGACGTAAGGAAGAAGACGAAAGGGTTTACAACTAATAACCAAACGCTCTCGACACTGACGGTCTGGTTGCGTCGAACTACACGAGCAGCAAGATGCTCCATGAAAAAGATGAGAAAAAGCGCTGACTGAAATAGCACCACGGGCAATAGTCGTTGCTCGGTGTAGTGTTCGTCGTACCAAAGCCAGAAGAGTAGGTGAGAACCAACAAATGCGAGTGTGCGCAGGCCTCGCCAGTGTTTGAGCAACGCGAGTGTGCCGAGGTCGAGCACAAGGATGTAACCAAAGAGCGAGAGATACTGATCGCGATCCGAATGTAGTAGTAACGGCGTAAGGAAGCCGCCAATCAATGCCATGATTGCGATCGATGGCGCCGCATAGAGCAAAGCAAGCACCGCAGCTTCAGCGATTAGAATCGCGAGGAAAGCGAACGCCGCTTTTTGCGGAACGAGGTGGTAGTAACCGAAAGATGCGTAGGCTGAAAGATACAGCAGCACTACGCCGCCTGCAGTGAGTATTTGAGAGAAGATTTTCCAGCCGCGTCTGAAATACCTGTAACCAAGCGAGGTCATGAACAGACCGGCCGCAACCCCGACCGCGACTCGTCCTACTTCTCCGATCCAACGATTATCAAATGCATACTTGAGAAAGAAAGCAGTGGCAAAAAGAATGAGTATCACTGCAATCCAACCGATCCAGCGACGCCCGATTACGGATTCGAGTTCGCTGGGGCTTCGCGAATGTCTTGGCGGAGGAGTTGCAATTTGGGGCGTCGGTGCTATGGGTGCTGTTGGTTGAGGTTCAGGCCTTACGGTCTCCGTTGCTTGTGGGACTTCTTGAGGCGGTGTTAGGCCCGACGCTGCGAGTGTCTCGAGTCGTTGGAGACGAACATTGAGTTGTTCGACTTGTTGAGCGAGTGAAGCTTCGACCGGCGCGAGACCAAGCGCCGCTTCGAGTTTTGCGACACGTTGGGCCAGCTTGTTCTTTGTGCGCAGGGACACAACCAATGCCGTGATTGGCAAGGCAAAGAGACCGCCGAAGAACAAAAGGAGAATAAATAGGTAGAGCAGGATGAAGAAGAGATCGTTCATTAGGAGAGTCGACTAGTTTCCGATGACGCGCCGCATTCTATTTTTCAAAGAAGAAACAAGTCAATGAACTCTCAGAAAAGATTTGAGGAAATTAGCCGCAGACTTACGCAGAAAACGCAGATCAGAAATAAGAGAGGTCGGACTTTTATTTCTCTTAATTCCTGATCTGCGTTTTTTCTGCGTAAGTCTGCGGCTAAATTCCCTTGCTTACACTCTGTTAGAGATCTACTGAGCTACTTCGAGCGGTATTCGAATGAAACGTTAGTCTCCTCATCGACTACTAACGGACGTACAAAACGGTACGACTTCCCAGCCTTCGGGACGTCGACACGAACTGGTAGCACACCAGCAACACGTCGCTGAAGATTGAACACATTCTGCGACGGCGTGTTCAGATACAGCCCCTGAGTCTGTCGGGCGTTGCTTTCTAACTTTCTTAGGCCATCGATCGACATGTTGTTGTTGTCGCCAGCTGTTACCGTAACCGTTTCGCTAACGGTACCCACTTGAAGGGTTGAGCCCAGCCGCGTCGGACGAGCGGCTGCCAGATCGACATCCTGACGCAAGCTCCTGAAACCTCCCCTGTCAACGCTGACCGTTACTGGACCAGGTTGCATGTTTGGTATTAACCATTGTCCATCCGAGTTCGACTGTGTCTTCACCGTTGCGCCGGTCTGAGTATTCACTATCGTGACATCGGCGCCTGGAATAACCGCTCCGTTGGGATCGACAACGATGCCGCCAATCTGTCCCGGCAATAGACCACCGAGATCAATTTCGTTCTGGTCCCACGAAGTCGGCGTTGCGTCCGCAAGCTCATTGTCATCGA